>JBIOVR010000426.1:0-4355 GCA_044867875.1 Chitinophagaceae bacterium | reverse complement strand
TATTATTGCAGTTTCAAAATCAAACCAACGACTTGGCGATCTTGGAGCCGGAACGGTTGTGGTTGACACACGGATCAAAACTTATTTACACGAGACTGTTTTTCTTGATATCTCACATAAAGATTATAATGTTCAGTTCCCTGAAGTAATGAAACTAACGGATCGTGATATAAATACTATCAAAAGCATTCTTGATGTGGCAGCACGAAAAGGAGATTTTCAACTTGCTGCAAATGCTGCAGATAAAATAAAAAATCATTTGAAAATACAAAGTTCTTTGTCTCCTTTTGATTTTCTTGAGAAGGTGCTGATGGATTACAATTATATTTCCACTAAATAAATAATTACCTATTCATAAAAGCAGCACCCAAAATGCCGAAAACAAATGCAATTATGTATAACCCAAGTACAATTATTGTAAGTATTCCCACGTAACGAAACATTATTTTTAAATTCTGAAATGATCTGTTAAGCGTAATTTGTTCGTTGGAATTTAGTGCGACGATCATGTTATTGGCAAACCTGAAAAGGAATAAGCATGGGAAAAAATATAATACCCCAAAACTTAAATAAATAATAGTCATAATAATACCAAAGCCGCTGCCAAATGCAGCGCTATCACCATACCTGCTCATTGAAGTTGAAAACAGAGTGCCAATAAAAAAACTCAGCACTATAATTAAGCCACACATAACAAATCCTACGATGGCAATAAATTTTGCCCACTTAGCGGCTTCTGCAAGATGTGCTCTTGATGATTGGTCGATCCCGAATCCAAATAATGATGTTTCCTGGTTCTGTTCAGTATAATGCTGCATGTTCAAAATTTTATTACAATTAAAAAATATGTTTCAACTTATTATTTTATTCATAAATAAATCCTGTGCTTGATAAATTTTATGGTGCCAACCATGAGAATGGCGTAACAGGAATATTTCTTAATACCCAAAATGAAACGACCACAATTACAACTGTAAATGAAAAAACTGGTTTATAAATAAAAGATGTAGCAGGATGTTTTCTACCCAAAGAAAATGCAAGAATAAAAAAAATGATCAACGGTAGAAATAAAATAAACAACAGGTTATAATCAATTGCAATTAGAACATGTCCATTTAATAATGCGTGAAACGAACGTTGCACTCCACAACCAGGACAATACAAGCCTGTCAATTCATGAAAAAAACATTTTGGTAAAATGCCATTCTTTGGTTCAACAAAAAAATAAAGCAGCAGGAGTGCACCTGCTGCTACTAATAAAATAGAAATTCTTAAAAATCTATTATTCATTTAAGAGATCAATTCGACATTGAACCAGCTGCTCCAAGGAAGCTCACACCCAATACAAGCCAGAATAAAATATAAAGTATTATACATCCAAGACCAACCCAGAAGCCGATCTTCGTCCATTTGGCCGCTTCTTTTCTTGATTTTTCTGCGCCTTCCATGTCGCCAGCTTGTTGTTTTGTATTAACCTGTGCAGCGAATATGATACCTACAACCCCAAATGGAAGGCAACAAAGTAAGGTTACTAAAATAGCTTCTACGAGCCAATTCTCGCTAAACGGCCCCTTCGGTCCGGGAGGAGCCATGTTTAAATTTTCCATGATGTTAGTTTGGTTTTAGAATTTATAATGCATAAATATAATGAGCAAATTTTAATATGCAATAGCAAACAGAACCCTTTCTTTACTTGGCTTTCCACTTAAAATGCACAATCCTTGTTCCTTTGGATTATTCGAAGGAATACAACGAATGGTCGCTTTTGTCTTATCTTTTATTTCAGCCTCCGTTTCTGCGGTGCCATCCCAATGCGCAGAAACAAAGCCGCCTTTTTCATTGAGTGTTTTTACAAATTCATCCCAGCTATCAACTGACGTGATATGTTGGTCACGATATTTAAGTGCATTGTTATAAAGGTTCTGTTGAATATCATCAAGCAACTTTATGATATAACCTGATAACCCAACAATAGATATTTGCTGCTTTTCCTTTGTATCTCTTCTTGCCAGTTCAACTACATTATTCTCCATATCACGAAGTCCCATAGCAAGTCTTATCGGCACTCCTTTTAATTCATACTCTACAAACTTCCATCCCGGTCTATTGTTATCATTATTATCATACTTTACCCGAATGCCTGCGGCTTTGAGCTCTTTTATTATCTCATTTGCCTTAGCATCGATCACTGGCTTTGATTCTTCGCCTTTATAGATGGGAACGATCACAACCTGGAAAGGTGCAATCTTCGGAGGCAACACTAATCCCTGGTCATCGCTATGCGCCATTACCAATGCGCCAATCAACCTTGTGCTTACTCCCCAACTCGTAGCCCAAACATATTCCTGTTGGTTTTCTTTGTTTAAAAATTTTACTTCAAATGCCTTTGCAAAATTTTGTCCCAGGAAATGCGAAGTGCCGCATTGCAATGCTTTCCCATCCTGCATCAATCCTTCAATACAATATGTATCGATAGCACCAGCAAATCTTTCACTTTCAGATTTTACACCCCTGATCACGGGCAAAGCCATAAACTCTTCTGCAAATGTTGCATACACTTCAAGCATTTTTTTTGTTTCTTGGATCGCATCTTCAGAAGTTGCATGTGCAGTATGACCTTCTTGCCAAAGAAATTCTGCTGTACGTAGAAACAATCTTGTTCTCATTTCCCAACGCACCACGTTTGCCCATTGATTGATAAGCAATGGAAGATCACGGTATGATTGTATCCAGTCTCTATAAGTATTCCAGATAATAGCCTCACTTGTCGGACGAATGATAAGCTCCTCTTCCAACTTAGAATCAGGATCAACCATTAAAGTTCCTTTCTTATCAGGGTTTGCTTTTAAACGATAATGAGTAACAACAGCACACTCTTTTGCAAAACCTTCAGCGTGGCCTTCTTCTTTCTCTAAAAAACTTTTGGGAACAAACAAAGGAAAATAAGCATTTTGATGACCCGTATCCTTAAACATTTTATCCAGAGCATCTCTCATGTTTTCCCATAGTGCAAACCCGTATGGTTTTATTACCATACATCCTCTAACTGCAGAATAATCAGCTAATCCACCTTTTAAAACAAGGTCATTATACCATTGAGAATAATCTTCAGCTCTTGTTGTAATCCCTTTACTCATTTCCTTTATCGTTTATGATTTTTTGAATCCTTAAAACTTTTACAAACCAATGACATTTAGTCTTTAATTAACAACGGATTTCACAATTTTACATTGGGCGGCAAAATATTTGATGCCTTAAAGATGTGGCCGGAAATCCGGCGCAAATGTAGTAACTTCAATTTTATAAACCACTTAAACTCCCTGCCATGCAACGTCAAATTTTACTTTTGGCAATTACCGCAGCAGCGTTAAGCAGTTGTACAACCGCATACAAAACCGGGCAAACTCCCGATGATGTTTATTTTTCTCCTACCCGTCCGCAGGACGAGTATGTACGTGTAGAAGAAAAAGAAGATGACCGGTACCAGCAGTATGATGACGAATATTATGATGACCGTTACCTGCACATGAAAGTACATAACCACTCACAATGGAGCACTCTTGATGATTGGTATGCGTACGATCGTCTTGGTTATACCTACAATTCTTATTACGGTACTTATTACAATCCATACACTTCCTGGAATTATTATTACAATCCTTATTGCCGAAACAATGTGATTGCTTACCATCCAGGATATGCCGGACAAACAAGCGTCGCTCAAAATGTTTCAAGGCCAAGAGCTTTCAACCTGGCCAGTTATACAGGCACGACTTATAATAATGCCAATAACAGCGTAAAAATGAATTCATATAAAACAGGCATGGGAAGACCTGTTTATAACAACAAGAATTCAAACAACGGGTTTAGCAATACGCTCAAACAAATTTTTAACAGCGGAACTAATATTAATATAAACAGCAGCAATAGTTCAGGTTCATCTCCATCAAGAAGCTATACACCTAGCTCAAATTCAAGTTCATCAAGTAGCAGCAGCTCGGGTTCATCTGGAAGCGGAGGTGGCGCAACTCGTCCGAGCAGAGGTGGCAATTAAATCATAAACATGAAACAGGCTAAACAATCGAACATTTTTTGAATGTTTCCTGTTTCATATTATCTAAACTCTTATAACTTCTAATATGAAAGGAAAAATATACACTGTCATTTTTCTTCTCTCCTCATACATATCTTTTTCTCAATCACCTGAAGACGCATTACGATTATCCTGGTATCAATTAAAAGGTACAGCAAGGAACCAGGCAATTGGAGGCGCAATGGTTTCACTTGGTGGCGATGCAACAGCAAATCATATTAACCCGGCTGGACTTGCATTTTTTAAAACCTCAGATGTTTTT
>JBIOVR010000425.1:0-2924 GCA_044867875.1 Chitinophagaceae bacterium | reverse complement strand
TCAATGATTCGGTGACGGCATTACTCCGAGTTGTATCATCATGCCTACCATATCGTTTTGAGCCCAGTGTTCCGTGATCATTCCTTTTTTTAAGCGCCAGATAACAATTCCTTTCATGGAAAATTCTTTATTAGTAGCTGGTATTCCAAACACAGTTCCTATATGTTTTCCATAAGCAGTAATGTGAGCTACAACTTTATCATCTTCCGCTATTAAGTCATCAATTACATGATAGCCAGGTGTGGCTTCTGCAAACATTTTAAATAATTGTTTCCATCCATCACGAGTAGGAGGAATACCGGGAGCGGGATTATGTTCGATAAAATCCTCTGCTAAAAATTCATTCAGGATTTCAGCATTACCTCTTTTTCCTTCTTCATCTATTGCTTTAAAGTATTTTCGTATGATCTCTTTGTTTGCTTCTTGTAAATTGATTTCTTTTTCCATTTGTTTTTTTATTTCATCACTGGTTTGGCATTCAGCATTATCCCTTTTATTGAGGCTGTTGCAAATTCATAGTTTGATTTTAATAGTTTAAGGTAATCAAACTATCTGTAATGGAGCTTTAGATCTTTATTAATCTTGAAATTATACCATTGTCAATCTATCAAGTATAATCATAACTAATCAAGCATTCGAAAGGTAAAATAATTGATTGTCCTGAGTCACAACTTGTCCCGCCTCATGCGGGAGACTCAGGACAGCTTTTATTGTAATTTTTTTATTTACGGAAAACAAATGAGAACACTACCGACAGCAGGAGTAGGAAAAGCGTCAACTGTGCAAAGCAACAGTGTATTTATTTTTGAATTGCATCAAGAAAATATTCTCGTTGTTTCCAAATTATAGGAAAATTCAAAATTTCAGGAACATATTTTGTCATCAATTCATATATCACACTACGAGCTTGCTTGAGACTATTAAAAGCTTCATCAGTTGTTGATGTTTTGGTGAAATGTGCGGTTGCTTTATGAGCAGTATTGATTAATCGGACCAAATGGATTTCATTAGTTGTAGTTAACGGATCATTGAATGGAAGCGATGATAAATTGGGATTGAATCGACTAATAGTAACATCGTCATCTTCAATAGGAGTCGATGGCTTTAGTTTGTCAGTTTTCTTATCTTTTTTTATTTGAAGAAATTCTAATAATTGTCTGCCAAAGACAAGTGAAGTTTCAAAAGCGGGATTTAACACATGCCCTGTTGCATACACTGATTCTTTCTGTTTATATTTTGCTTGAATGAATAAGAATAAATCATATGCCATTAGACAATCTACTCTATACACAGCATCTTTAATGCATTGTTCTCGTTCTTTAATATTTAAAGGTTGCTTAAGCATCTGTGCTAATGGGCTGGGCTTTCTGTTGTGCCAATATTCTATGATTGTAAATAACTTCGGTTAACTTCTAGTTTGTTGTAACGTCTCATTTCAAATTTAATCCATTCTCAGTCAAGATCAGTATGAAGACTGCAGCATTATTGTTGAATAGAATTCCCAGCAGTACAAGAGTGCGACGCAACAGAAGCTTAATAGTAGCAATCAGCTTGGTACATAATATTTATCTTTGCAACCTTAATTATAATTCCAAATGAAAGAAGTCTATATCATCTCCGCAGTTCGTACCCCGATAGGAAGTTTTGGTGGCTCATTAAAAGATCTTTCGGCTACACAGCTTGGCGCTATCGCTATTAAAGGTGCATTGCAAAAAGCTGGTGTAAAACCTGAACAAATACAAGATGTACTGATGGGTTGTGTGCTGCAGGCTAATCTTGGACAGGCGCCTGCAAGACAGGCCGCAAAGTTTGCCGGGTTACCAAATGAAGTGAATTGTACTACTGTAAATAAAGTTTGCGCCAGTGGCATGAAAGCAATTGCACAGGCAACGCAATCTATTTTACTGGGCGATGCTGATATTGTGGTGGCCGGCGGCATGGAGAGTATGAGCAATGTTCCTTTTTATGATCCCAAACTTCGCTGGGGAAATAAATATGGTGATGTGACCGCGGTGGATGGTCTTGCCAAAGATGGATTGACCGATGTATATGATGGCAAAGCAATGGGCAATGCTGCTGAGTTGTGTGCAAGAGAATGTGGTATCAGTCGCGAGGCACAGGATACATTTGCAATTGAAAGTTATAAACGCAGCCAGGCAGCATGGGAGAATGGTAAGTTCAATAATGAAATAGAACCGGTGGTTATTCCTCAACGCAAAGGTGATCCTGTTGTGTTTGTAAAAGATGAAGAACCTTATAATGTAAAGTTTGATAAGATACCTTCTTTGAATCCTGCATTTGAAAAAGGAGGAACGGTTACAGCTGCTAATGCAAGCACCATGAATGATGGCGCTGCTGCATTGGTATTGATGAGTAAAGAAAAAGCAAAGGAATTAGGATTAAAGCCTATTGCAAAAATTCTTTCTTATGCAGATGCAGAGCAGGCGCCTGAATGGTTCACGACTACACCTTCGCTTGCTGTTCCAAAAGCTGTTGCCAAAGCAGGATTGAAGATGGAAGATATTTCTTACTGGGAATTGAATGAAGCTTTTGCTGTTGTTGGTATTGAAAATACAAAACGTATGAAGCTTGATGCATCCAAAGTGAATGTACATGGCGGCGCTGTTTCTATTGGTCATCCGCTTGGTGCAAGTGGTGCAAGGATCATAGTTACATTGATCAATGTATTAAAAGCTAATAATGCGAAGTACGGGGCAGCGGGGATCTGTAATGGGGGAGGTGGGGCAAGTGCGATGGTTATAGAAAATGTAGTTTGAAGTTTATAGTTTGTGGTTTGTAGTTGGCGTGAAATGTTTGAAACTTCCTTTGGGAAGGCTTTTTTTGTTTTTGAACCACGGAGGCACTTGGACACGGAGAAACACAGAATTCTCCGAGTATCGCCTTGTTCTTTAGTATCTCGTTTT
>JBIOVR010000424.1:0-3947 GCA_044867875.1 Chitinophagaceae bacterium | reverse complement strand
AGATCATGTGCATGGGAAACTTATATGGATTGTCCTTATTATGAGCAATTGCAATATATTGGGGATAGCCGTATACAGGCATTAGTTTCTTTGTATAACAGTGGCGATGATCGTTTGGTGAGAAATGCGATCACACAAATGGATCATTCACGAATGGCGGAGGGAGTTACATTAAGCCGTCATCCATCTTTTTCCCCGCAACAGATCCCGACTTTTTCTCTTTGGTATATTGGAATGGTAAATGATTATTGGATGTATCGTGGGGACGCTGCTTTTGTAAAAGATAAATTACAGGGAACAAGAGATGTACTATGGTTCTTTAGTAAGTATCAAAATGCCGAAGGGTCATTACGAAATGTTCCTTATTGGATCTATACAGATTGGGTGGAGGGAAAGACAGGGTGGCCGGGTGGCGTTGGACCAATTGGAAAAGATGGTAGCTCATCTTTATTAGACTTTCAGTTATTATGGGCTTTGCAAGTAGCGGCAAAACTTGAAACAGAACTTGGATTACCGGCTATTGCAAACGAATATCAAAAGAAAGCTTTGCAACTTCAGCAAACAATTCAACGAAATTACTGGAGCGCTGATAAAAAACTTTATGCTGATACAAAAGATAAAGATCGTTATTCGCAACATGCAAATACATTGGCAATACTTACCAATACAATTAAAGGAGCCGCTGCAACCGATCTTGCAAAAAAAATAATCTCAGACAGATCGTTAGCCCCTGCTTCTATTTATTTTAAATACTACCTGCACATGGCATTGATAAAAGCGGGTTTGGGAAATGATTATTTAAAATGGCTGGATAAATGGAAGGAAAATATTGAAATGGGATTAACAACATGGGCAGAAATTTCTGAGATCGATAATGCACGTTCCGATTGCCATGCATGGGGCTCCAGTCCGAATATCGAGTTTTTCAGAACTGTATTGGGCATTGATTCGGATGCGCCGGGTTTCAAAAAGGTAAAGATCGAACCACATTTAGGCGATTTGAAAAATGTGAATGGAAAGATGCCGCATCCGGATGGATCTGTTTTAGCTAATTATAAATTCGTGAATGCGAAATGGAACATAGAACTCACATTGCCAGAAAAAATTTCCGGGAGATTTATTTGGAAAGGGAAAACTTATCCATTGAAACCCGGAACTAATAATTTTAATTTATAAAACAATTTTTATGATCGTAATATTTAGACGTCACTCACTTGCTTTCCTTTTATGTGTAAGTTTATTTCTATCCGCATGTAATGATGAGGCAAAAACAGACGAAAGATCTAATTCTACAGCATCCACTGTTGATCCTGCCAAAGACTGGAAGTTTGGAGTAGCATTATGGACATTTCATGATGTAAATTTTCCTGAATCATTGAACCGAGTTGACAGCGCAGGTTTAAAATATATAGAACCAAATACATTCCATAGTGCAGGACCGGAATTAAAAGATTCCATGATAATGCGGTTATCTCCTGCAGGAATAGAAAAACTAAAAGCATTAATAGCGCGGAAGGGATTGATCTGTGAATCGATGTATATTGTTGGTGATAGCACTTTAAGTTCGTGGGTTAAACAATTTGATATTGCAAAACAATTTGGTGCCAAGTACGTAACTACGGAGCCACCATTGAATATGTGGGATGAAATTGATAGTCTTGCCGGCGCTTACGGAATGAAGGTTGCCATCCATGAACATTGGAAAGAATTCAGCCATTACTGGAATCCTGATACAACTTTGCTGGCTCTGCAGAACCATCCGAATTTCAGAGTATGTGCCGATCTTGGTCATTGGCCAAAAAGTGGGATAGATCCATTGGATGCCGTAAAAAAACTGTCTGGTCATATTCTTGGTATCCACCTGAAAGATATTGCTGCCTACAATAATATTACATTAAAAGATGTGGTGGTTGGAACTGGTGTTGTAAAGTTTCCCGAGATATTTGCGGAATTAAAGAAACAAAACTTTGATGGCTATATTTATATTGAAAGAGATTCTATTGAGCATGGAGGCAATGTGCTATCCGTAAAACAAGAAGTAAGCTATTATAATGAACAGATCAAAAAACTAAAATAATTTTATAGGATAACTACAAAGATTTTCTTAATGTTACCTTAAATGGAACAGCCAAATGGCTTCTTTGATTGTTCAGGATCATTTCTGCAGTCATTGTTCCCATCTTTTCAAAATCTGTAGAGATCGTTGTTATTCCATCCAGGATAAATTGTTTCCAGGGTGTTTCATTATAAGAAATGATACCAACATCCTTTCCAACTTTTAATTTTGTTGCTTTGATCTTTTCAAGCAATGTCAGCATGTCGTCTTCCATTAAATTGATATATGCTTCTCCATCCTTTATCGGTTCATTGGCAATATCATTTACTATTTTACTGGTGAAAGCGTATTGATGACAAAATCTTTTGAAACCTTTTATAATTTCTTTTGGATGATACGTGTATCCCGGGAAGATCATTTTTATCGTATGATATTTACTTAGCTGTTCTCTTAATTGATCAAGTGCATCGTAAATATCTTTTTCAAAATCTTCATAGACGGCCGCATAATTCCCGTTAATGCCCGGTATCAATTTATCCATCACCAGCAATTTATCTGAAGGTAGCTGGTTGATGATCTCGTGAGCATCTTCACCACCATCAAGAAAATGAGGTACGATGACATAATGCGTAAACTCGTTCTTATTATTTTGTATAAGCCTTTTGAATAGTGTATAGTCATTATTGTAGATATAAAAGTCAATTGATGCCAGTTCGCCCAGGGTTTTTACAAAGGCGTCATACATTATTTTCTTGTGTACACTAAGCTTATTGAAAAGGAGGAATACTTTGAGCGGTTGATTTACCTCGGTTGATTTTACAAAATACCCTTTGCCCGGTACGGAACCCAATATTCCAATTTGTTTTAGGTACTTGTAACCTTTCTCTGCGGTATCTCTGGATATTTCAAATTCAAAGCTGAGTTCGTTGATGGAAGGCAATAGATCATCTTTTCCTATCTTTTCTTCATTAATAGCGTTGATCACTGAATTTGCCAGCTGCATATACTTAGGAGTGGCCGATAAGTAGTCAATATTAATATACTGGAAAAGGGTGTTTTTCTTCATATCCGGCAGCGATAATTTCTACCTCCGAAAGGTAATTACTTTCGATTTATTAGAGAATTTTTGAAGACTGAATTAAATTCGTTTGAAATAAAGGATTTGTATATGGAAAGAGTAGCGTTCAAAATGAAATTATTCAAAGGCAAAGAGATCGAATACAAAAAAAGACATGATGAAATATGGCCCGAGCTTTCTGAGCTATTGAAAGAAAAAGGGGTGCAGGAGTATTCTATCTTTCTTGATGAACCAACGGGTTTTTTATTTGGATCTCTTAAGATACCCGATGCGAAAAAACTAGATGAATTGCCCTCGCATCCCATTATGAAAAAATGGTGGGCTTATATGAAAGATATCATGGAATCGAATCCTGATGACTCGCCGGTTTCAATTCCCCTTGTTGAAGTTTTTTACATGCAATAGAAAAAGATTTTAATTTCATTATATGAAAAATATAATTTTTATCTTTTTGCTTGCTCTTTTCAGCAATGCAATTTTTTGTCAGCAGGTAATTCAACTTTATAATGGAAAAGCTCCAGGATCAGAAAACTGGAATTGGGATGAGAGGGAACTTAAAGCTGATATTGGAACCATTTTATTTGATGTTTCCAAACCTTCATTGACAGTTTTCCTTCCTTCGAACCCTAATGGGATAGCAGTGATCGTTGCACCGGGAGGTGCATTTCATGCACTTGCTTATGATCTCGAAGGAACTGAAGTAGCAAAACGTTTAAATGCAAAAGGCATCACTGCATTTGTGCTGAAATATCGGTTGGTTCATGATGATCCTGCACATCCCGAAAATAGTCTTGGCAATTTAATGGCAACCGG
>JBIOVR010000423.1:0-10514 GCA_044867875.1 Chitinophagaceae bacterium | reverse complement strand
AGCAGCGCGAGGGCGCCGAGTGGCTGCAGCGGATCGAGGACGAGAACGCCGGGGAGCTGACCCCCGAGCGCCTCGCCAAGCTCGAGGCCGAGAAGGCGCGCGCGGAATATCATTTCATCATTTGGATCAACATAGCCTTCAATAATAAAATCTGCATCAGCAGGCACTTCAACTTCGGGTTGAGTAATGCATTTCACCAATTCCACTTTTTTCTTTCTTAAAAAACCTGCCAGCATGTATTCATCTACGTTCTCGGGCAATGGTGCAGTTGCAGAATATGCATACACCGGGTCTCCACCCAATGCAACAGCAACCGGCATTCTTTTATTTAATTTTTTATACTCACTAAAATGTTTGGCTGAAACTTTATGCTTATGCCAATGCATACCGGTAAGTGTTGGCTCAAATACCTGCATTCTATACATTCCAACATTTCTTGTACCTGTATTCGGATCTTTAGTATGAATAATGGGTAATGTAACAAACGGGCCTCCATCTTTTGGCCAGCAGGTAATTACCGGGAGTTTTGTAATGTCCGGTTCACGCATTATTATTTCCTGGCATTCACCTTTGCTGCTTTTTACAGTCGGCATCCATGATGCAAACTGGCTCAGTTTCGGAAGCATTTTTAATTTATCAAGTATCCCTTCTTTTGGTGCAGCCAATAATTTAAAAAGGTTTTCAATTTCCTTTGCCACATCATCCAAATGCTGAACGCCAAGAGCCAGGCACATTCTTCGTTCACTTCCGTACGCATTCATTAATACTGGAAAATCATAACCGGTATTTTCAAACAACAAAGCTTTACCACCACCGGGTTGTTTACTCATACGGTCTGTGATCTCCGCCATTTCTAATTTGGGATCTACAAAAGTTTTTATGCGAAGTAACTCACCTTCTTTTTCTAATGTATCTATAAATTGTTGCTGATTACGATATGCCATTGCTTAAATTAAATAAACCTCAAAGTTAGTATTAGTTGTCTATGAGTAGCCATTAACAAATGAGGAGTGGCAATGTGTTTTGGAGTTACAAAGGAACAGTTGGGCAACCATATTTTCCTTTTTTGCCAAATCCGCGACTACGACTGCTTCCACCACCACCAAATGATGGACGGAATGATATATTAAGACCCGTGAAGTAATACATATCTTTTTGCTCAGCGCCGCCACGTTGTGTCGCTTTGGTCGGAAAAGCCGCATCTCCACCCGGAACTTCATCACTCCGATAAGAAAAATCAACAGCAGTTTGTCCTCTTGCAGCAAGCAGATCATTTTGATCGGGGTAACTGGTACTTACGTCATCCAAATAATCTGTAAACAATTTTCTTAACCCGATCTCAAATCCAATCCGAAGATTTTCTGTAATTGCAAATTTTACACCGCCACCAAAGGGTATGTTTGCCTGCCATAACGAATAAGGTTTTTTATCGGGATAAATTCCCTGCCCTTCAGTACTTAGTGGTTGTAAAAAAACTTTGTTTTCGGCTGAATCGTATGCATAAGGATCAAAGTGAAAAATCCCCAGGCCCACAAACCCATATGGCGAGAATCTCCTTTCATAGAGATTAAATAAATAATATTCTCCAACAATGCTGAACTCTGATATTGCTGATTCAAAATGCAAATTTCTCATCCGGAGATATTCTTTCTCACTATAAATATCACTTCCATTAACTCTTGCAAAATTGTATGAACCGCGAATGAGGATATGGTCCTGCAATTCATAATGAACCGTTAGGCCAATAAAACCATTCGTTAATTTTTTATGGTAAAGTTTGTCAAGTAAGTCACCATTATAGTTGGCTAATCCTCCTGCAGCACCAATAAATACACGTTGTGCGGAGACAAATAGAACACTCAATAAAAAAAGAATAAACAGGTAACCTGTTTTCATGCGCATAATTTGCATTGGTTGTGCAAAAATAAGGCCTGAATCTTTGAATTAGCTATAATTGATTATTCCCTCCAAAGGTGGTCCTTCGGACAATTTCTCATGTGGCTATTGTTGCACACCCCGGGGGCAACGGGCAAAATGAAGTGCAGAGGAACTTTCCGGTTTCAACCCTTTGAATAAATGAGCAAATGCAGAAAACTTAATTTCAAAATTCACTCCGAAGAAATAATACCAATCCATTTCAGAGGGTGTGCCTCTTTTTTCACCATGATTGGGATAAGGCAAACCTCCGGTGATCTCATCCCCGCGATAAGCCATTTCAACAGCTTTGGCGCCTTTTGCCTGTAGCAAAACATTCTTATCAACATATATACTGCTTACATCATCAAGATAATCGGTGAATGTTTTTCGCTGGATCATTTCAAGACCAATATTTATGTTTTGGTTAATTGCATATCGTGCCCCGAAGCCAAAACCGAGTGCTATTTGAGTAAGCTTATATGGTTTTTGTTCTGGAAATTGAGAAAGCCCCTGCCCCTCTGTGCTTAGTGGATTTAAAAAAACTTTATTCCCACTCACATCATAAGCCCATGGATTGAAATGATAAAGTACAGCATCTCCGAATACATATGGGGTAAAGTGTGATGTTGAGAGATCAAGCAAAGAAGCTTCCAAACCAATTGAAGCTTCTTTTATTGTTGTATTAAAACTGAGATTGCGTGTTTTTAGATAGTCACGATTATAATGATCCGCTGCATCAATATGGCCAATTGCGAAACCACCTCTAAAGGATATCCATCTATTCAACGATTGGCGGATACTAATTCCGATTGTCGCCTTTGAATGGGAAAATGTGAAGCTGTTTGGGTTTAAATCGCCCTGGTAATTCATTTTTCCGAGAATAAAGCCGATGTATGTTCCTTTATCTTCTTCTTGAGAAAAGGAATTAATGCTCACTAACGATAAGCATAATGTAATTACCAGCAGGCTTTTAGCGCTGTTTTTCATGAAAAGGATTTGGATTAGACGGTCAAAAACTATTTGCCAAAGCTATAACGCATTGACAGAATTAAAATTATTTCAAAGTCGGAAATTATCAAGTATTAAAAGCAATCCCGAGGCCGGGCTTGTCAGAGTAAATGATCTTTCCATTATCATAGTTAATTCCAGTAGCGACGTCTTCAGATAAAAGTAATGGCCCATCCATATCAACATGATCAAGCAATGGTAATAAATGAGCAATAGCTGCAGTGCCAATTGTAGTTTCATTCATACAACCGATCATTACTTGCATATTGAGTTCTCTCGCCTTTTTAATCATTCTCCGTGCGGGAGTAATGCCACTGCATTTTGTCAACTTTATATTTATGCCATGAAAAAAACCGTGACATTTCTCTACTTCATTTTCCAATGCACAGCTTTCATCAGCAAATAATGGCAAAGGAGATTCTTTATAAAGAATTTTCATTCCATCCCAATTATCTCTTGCCAATGGTTGTTCTACTAATTCTACTCCCAACTCTTTCAGCAAAGGAATCTTTTGTAATGCCTGTTCAATTGTCCATCCCGCATTTGCATCAACACGAAGAATTGAATCTGTATTTTGTCTTAAGGCTTTTACCATTTCAATATCATTCTCTGCTCCCACTTTTACTTTATAGATCGGCCATGGTTTTTCTTTCATCTTTTCCACCATCTTATCGATCGTATCAATTCCAATTGTATAATCAGTGATCGGGTTATTGGAAATATCTAAATTCCAAAGTTTGTAAAGCGGCTTGCCTTTCATTTTACCATAGAGATCCCATGCAGCAATATCCAGTGCACAAACAAGAAAAGGATTATTAGGTATAAGATGATGCAGGTAATGCCAATAACGTTCAGGTTCTGTAAAAGCAAATTTTTCAACAAAAGTTTTTTTGCTTTCAAGCTGTTCGATCATTTGTTCAACTGTGATATCATAATATTTTATCGAAGGAGCTTCACCATAACCTTTTAGTCCGAAATGTTCCAGCTCAACTATTAATGTTGGCTGATGAGTTTTTGTACCACGGGAAATTGTAAACGGGTAACGAAACGGAAGATTGAATTTGTAGTAATTCACTTTCATGCATCAAATATAAGATGGGAAATTCTATACATTACCTTCCGCTGCCTTGAATATAATCGCTCAGCTCTTCATTAAATTCATTTTCATTAATAAGATCCTCCAGCAGCAAATGCATCCTGTATTTCCATTCGTTATTCGGATCAGCAGGAACATTTATCCTCTCTTCGTGTGAATTTTCTCTCCGCAACTTTTCACTCATGCCCAGGATATCCTGCAATTGAAAAATACTCCACATCGCCGGTGAATATAAATGCTGAATAATGATCGCACGATTTACCCAGGGTTCACAATTAACAGGGGGATTACCATAATGCCCAAGTATATGATGATAGAATGCAGTTATTTTTGCCCTGTCTTCTTCCCACCAGCTTCGAATAGTACTCATATCATGAGTTGATGGAGTAATAACAGATAAGTATGGAGCTTCTTCAGGAAGGAAAAATTCTGTTCCCGATTTTTTCGGCATTCGTTGAATTTCCAAACTAAGAATACCGAGCTGTTCCATCACATCAGGAACACAATGTGGCACCATTCCAAGATCCTCACCGCAAATAAGCATATTGGTGGCACGTTTCAAGTAAGGAAGCTTGTGCATTGCCTCTTTCATCCAAAAATCATCCTGGCGTTTGAAAAAATAATTTTCATAAAGATCATACAACTTTTTTTTCTGCCCATCATCAAGATAACGGAAAGAAATTGTCCTGTCCATGCCGATCCTGAAATGGAATTGTTTTCCTTCTGTGCCCTGCTCTTCAAAAAGAATAACATTCGAGAGCAGGTTGAATAACCCAGCTTTCAATTTTTCATTACCCTCATCTTTTTCAAGTGAAGCAATGTAAGCTTCCACTTTTCTTTGCGTGGCATATTCCGGTTTCAGATCATACAAACCATAATCTTTTCTTATAAGAAAGTCTGCTTTTATTATCTCTGAAGAATTGCCGAATATTTCATCAAGCACCTCATCGTTTATAAAAGGTTTGCAAAAACGATCGTGATCAAACCACATTCCTCTTTCTCCAAACTCATTTACATGTACAGTTATTGCCTGTACAAAATGTCCCATGATACCTTCCACTGCGTCAATTGGAATGCTCCATATCCTAAAGAATCCAAGTATATGATCAATACGGAATGCATCAAAGTAATTGCTCATTTGCTCAAATCGCTTGCGCCACCACTCGAAATGATCTTCCTGCATTTTTTTCCAGTTGTAAGTTGGAAAGCCCCAATTCTGTCCCTTCACTGCAAAATCATCTGGCGGTGCCCCTGCTTGAAAATCCAGGTTGTATAATTTAGGGTCAACCCATGCATCACAACCATAACGATAAACGCCAATGGGAATATCGCCTTTAAATACAATTCCTTTTTTATGACAGTAGTCCACAGCTTCTTTTAATTGTTTATGCAAATGAAACTGTACGAAATAGTGAAATGAAATATCACGCAAGGCAGAAGAATTTTTTGCCGAAAGTTTTTCAACTGCTTTTTTGTTGTAAACGGAAAAATCCTCCCAATTACTGAAATCAGAAGTTTGATATTTATCACGCAAATAACAAAAAGCTGCATAAGGCATTAGCCAGTATTTATTTGCATGATAAAATTCTTTATACTCTTCATCATCAAAAAATTCATTGGCAGTATTACTAAAAATATCATTCAGCACTTCCAGTTTTGTTTTTACAACTTCTACATAGTCCACATAAGAAAGCTTATTCAACTCTTGTTGCTTTTCTGACAATGCTTTGATCTTTGCTGCATTTGATTTTCCGGCAACTTTTTCAAGATTGATGTAGATCGGATGCAAGGCAAATGCAGATATTGCAGCATAAGGATATGAGTCGGACCAACTGTAATTAGCGATCGTATCATTTACGGGTAATATCTGTATAAGTCGTAACCCGGTTTTTTTTGCCCAATCAGCCAGCGGTTTCAGGTCAGTGAATTCTCCGACACCAAAACTTTTTTTACTGCGTATACTAAATACAGGGATCGCAACACCTGCGCCTTTCCATGTATTATTTGGCAAATGAATAAACCCATCATGAAGAACAACCAGTTTCTTTTTTTCAGGTTTAGCAAATACGATCCTGTTATTACCCTCTTCAAAATGCGTAAAGTGCTTTTCCTTTTTATTATAAACACCATATTTATATGCTAAAGAAAAAACTTCGTCTGAAAGATCGAGCTTACAGGTCCACCAGTTCCCATCTTTTTTTAAAAGAATTGGTTTTATCATCTGCCACTCACCCATTTCTTTTCCATTTCCCCCAATACAAAGACACTCATCGTTTTTAAGCAGGGGAGCTTTTACTTTAAAAATATGGGTGAACTTCTCTTTAGATCTTGCTGAAGATTTTGAAGCCGGTTTTTTTAATAATATATCAACAAACGGAGTTGAATAAAAAGCATTTTCATATTCGCCGGCATGGTTCCAGGTATCAATAAGTTGTAATTCTTTTATACCATGCGCAGGCACTTCAAGAAAACGGTCCTTACCGAACTCAGGAATGATCTCGCCATCTTTGTTTTGAAGTATATACTTGTAATGGAATGCGGGAGCTTCTTCTTTGTCGATCTTAATGTTGGCGATCCAAAATTCATCGTTCAAATAGGTCATTGGAATAGCACCTTTGATCAGGTCTGTGCCCAACTCCCCGTTGTCGCAAATCCATAATGATTGGCCAAAAGAAGTCTTGAAACGTAAATAAAACTGTATTCTCATAAATTAGTCAGACATGCAGACAATCAATCTTTAAGGCTTGAAATTCGAGCTTATAAAAGCTTGAAAACTGTGTCCTTTTGACACATTGACGAAAGTAATGAAAAACTCATTTAAAAAAGCGATTTTTAGTAAGACTATATTATCATTTTAATCTCCGCATAATGAAAAATGATCTTTACCGCTGGCAAAGACTATTTCTTTTCTGCTTTGGGCTATTCATCGCAGGGGCTTTTGCAATGAAATGGATGGAAAACGACCTGCTTTTCAATAACGAAAAGATCTCAATTTTTGGATTGGAATTGTTTTATCCCAAAGAAAAGATCGTCGAAATCTTTTCCGGCATCAGTGATAAAGTGAAGACCATACTCAGTTATCATTTGAGCTTTGACTTTATTTTTATGGCTGGTTGTTATCCTGGTATTGCCTGCCTTTGTATGATAGCTTCGGCAAAAGTGGCTGGCAAAAACTTAAAGAGGATCCTATTCATTCTTGCTTTCATGCAGATCTTCGGTTGGACCTTTGATGTTATAGAGAATTATTATTTGCTCAAATGGCTAAAGAATCCAGTGATCGGTGATGAGTTCGATTTTTACCATGTCATTGTTTATAGCAAATGGATAATAGCGTTGACGGGAGCTTTACTTGCTATTGTCATCCTTGTGGGTTCAATGTTTAAAAGAAAAAATCTGAAATCTGCAATCTAAAATCTTAAATTAATTCCGCTCCCTTATCTTTGCGCCAACAAATTTTTAACGAATGGAGCAGCAAAAAAATTCTACGATGATCTGGTGGGTAATATTTCTTGCATCAACAGCCGGACTTATTTTTGCGATCTATAGCCATTGGGAATGGCTTACCCTGATACTTCCTTTTGTTTGTACATCATTCGTTAAGGCATTAAGAATAATGTAAAGATTTTATCTTCACCTATTACCGACACGACGACTAACTAATTGCTTATAAAAAAACCCGGCCGAGGCCGGGTTTTTAGTTTTCATCAGTTAAGGTTCCATCTGCGCATCATGGCACTGGCAGACTTTGCTCGTCTTTGCCTGTTCCACATATCCTGCACAGTAAATGTTTTCTTTGTCTGATCTTTTATCCCGATAGCTATCGGGATGGTTTTCGCCACTGTTTCTTTTACTTCTTTGAACAATTGATCTTTTGCTTTTTTGTCTAATTGTTCATGTCCGGGCATAATAATGCTCTTCATAATACTCTCCTTTTTTTTAATCTTTCGGCTAACAATCGTCTGAGCTGGGAAGTAATAAAACCAGGGAAATTTAAATAGGGCTGGTTAGGTTACGTTCTTTGTAGTTGTTTATATTTTCTTGCTCAGTTGTGAGGTGCAAATGTACGAATAAAACGCTTGCGATACAAATGAATAAAGAAGTAATTGGATAAAAAATTGCCTGCTATAGGCATTGAATTTTAAATTACAATAACTTAGAATGAAATAATTTTTTTTCAAAATTTCATTGGGAAAACGGGTTACCTCAGTTGTTTATTGATTTGCAGTAGATAGCAGATGATATTGAATGAAGAAGATGCGATATCAGAAAATAATTATGCAGTTTTATTAATAAGCAAAGGCAAACCAGAACTCCAATTATCATCCATATAAAGTTCAAATGAATAACGGCCTGCTTTTTCAAATTTCATTTGAGCAAAATTAAAAACAAGATTAATGGCGGAGTATTGACCGTTTTGTGGTTTTGCAATATTCATATTCCCTTCTATCGGCTGTATCAATTCTTTTCCATCTACATCAATAAACCGCAAACGCATATTGTGTTCGCCTGTTTCTTTTTCTGAGAAACGTAAACGACAGGCAACTGAAAAGTTTGCCTGCACAAATGGAAACTGTTTGGAATTTATTCCATCAAAAGTTCCTACTACAGTTAGCTTGCCGCTGTTATCCTGTGCAAAATCGCAAAGTGTGAAGATCTCTATTTCCATAGTGATAAAATTAAGTCTAAATATTGAACCGGTAAGTTTAGAGGAAGCCAAAGTGTTTACTGACCTTGAAAAAACGATCTGCGAAATATTTTAGAAGCTCCGAAAACTATTACTTGTTTTTTTTGAAACAAAATTGATAGCTTTATATCCCCAACATAGAACCTACTATCCTCCCTTTAAAAATTATATTCTTCTTTCGTCTGAAAGGCCGTAGCCTTTGAAATTTGATTCAACAACTATTGTTTAATTAAAAATGAATTGCACATGAAAAAGTTAGCATTTGCTGTATCAGCAGTTATTTTAAGTTGCTTTGTAACCTGCACCACTAACACCGCTCATGAAGACGGTACAAGCGAAAAAGCCCACAAGAACATGGAAAACCTCAAGGCTGTGATCAGCATGTTCGAGACAGGCGACTATAGCAAAGCCGGCGATTATATCGCAACTGACGGTGTTGATCACACGGGTCCAACGGGAGAAGTAAAAGGCCTGGACAACCTGAAGGCTATGTTTGCACAAATGGGTAGCACAATGACTAACGTAAAAAATGAGATCAAGAAAGAACTTGCAGATGATGATTATTCAATGGTGTGGATAAGACAAACCTGGACGCAAAAAACAGATGACCCGATGATGGGAATGAAAGCAGGACAACAAGGCGATATGCAAACGGTCGAAGTTTGCAAACACGGTGCTGATGGAAAAATTACTGACCACTGGGGTTTTATGTCAATGGCGGATATGATGAAGATGATGCCACAAATGCCAAAAGATACGAGCGGGGCTAAATAAGACTTTGAAGAATTTCTTTATTCAGCAGAATGATCATCAATGGTCATTCTGCTGTTTTTTTGTACACAGTAAAGCCATTTGGTAAAATTGTTTTGTCTTTACTCTAAATATTCGACGATTGGTTTAATGAAAACCTACTGTAATCGATTTGTTGGTATGCTATACACAAGGCTTAGCGACATACCAACAAAGGCGTAATGATCATCAATGGTCATTCTGCTTTTTTTATCTATCGCATTTTTGTTTGTTGGTGTGCTATGCACAAGGCCCGACGACATACCAACAAAGGCGTAGTGTGAAGATTTCTATTTCCATTAGTTGTTTTTGTTTCGCCTCAATGCTGCTGGTCCTATCGTTCGATGTCTCAAAAGGCATAAAGGTTGTAAAAGATTATTGTTGAATATAAATTGAAAAGATAAATTTTCCATTGTCAGCTCCATATTGAAAATCTTTTTCAATTGTTTCAGTTGTTCCGTATAGACCTATAACAGTTGTTACAATATTCGTATAACCTAAAGACTTTATAGCATCAACAACTTGATTAAATAAATTTTTTGATTCAGGATTAGTTCCCTTAAGCCATACTTCAATAGGAAAATCACTCGGATAATCTTTTAAAATTTTTTTTGCATCATTCACACTGAAATTTCTCTGTAAAGGTTTAGGAACGATAACAGTACCTTTATTTTCATTAATCTGCACTCCTTGATTTGGAGCATAATTAATTATTTCATTTTTTGACACTGGTTCTTGTTTCACGGTAGATTTTTTTATTTCCTGAGCTTTTGAATTTCGAGCTTCCTCATTCCCTTTTTTTACTTCTTCAATAATCTCCATTTTGCTACTATCAACTTTGTCACCTAGTCCGTGCTGTCCCTTAATTAGTTCTTTATGATCTTCGCTTCTCGCTTTACCTGAATATTTGTTAAACATATAAACCCCAACAGGCACCATCAACCCGCCTATTAGCGCTATGATTAAACCAAGACTTGCCATTTTTTTATTTTTTGTCATTAATTTTCTCTTAAAGTATAA
>JBIOVR010000422.1:0-6957 GCA_044867875.1 Chitinophagaceae bacterium | reverse complement strand
ACGATCACAAATATTGTAAAGAATAAAGATGATAACAGCGCTTCTTTTGCATTAATATTTAAAATTTATTCAACGCCAGCTCAAAAGACATTTGCGGATGCCCGTGGCGATGTTGTTTCCGACTTCCAGGATTCTATTGATAAAATATGGATAGCAGAATTGAAAAAGAAATACCCGGTAAAAGTGAATGAGGAAGTGCTGAAGAGCATTGCTAAATAAAATATTCCTTCGTCTCAACAAAAAAAAGCATATTAAATATGCTTTTTTTTGTTTGAATTCATTAAAATCCGTGTAATCCAATTAATCGTGATTCTACAATTGCTTCACCACATTACAAACTACATGCGGTTTACCTAAAGTATAATAATGCAACACCGGTACACCAGAAGCTTTTAATTCTTTAGATTGAGCCAGTAACCATTCTGTACCAGCTTGCTCTACACATGTGTCATCTTTGCAATTTAAAATTTCGTTTGACAGATCAGTAGGTATGTCAACATAAAAAGTTCTTGGAATGATGGAGAGTTGTTTTTTGGAAGTAATCGGTTTTAAACCAGGAATGATCGGTACTGTGATCCCTGCCGCACGACACTGCTTTTCAAATTCAAAAAACTTTTTATTATCAAAAAACATTTGTGTTACTATGTACTCAGCGCCGGCATCCACTTTATTTTTAAGATAAGTAAGATCGGTTTGCATATTCGGGGCTTCAAAATGTTTTTCAGGATATCCTGCAACACCTGCGCAAAATTTTGTACTGCTTGTGCCTTTTAATTCTTCTTCCAGGTAAATTCCATGATTAAGGTCCATCACTTGTTTCAATAGTTCGATCGCATATTTATGACCTCCGGGTTCTGGCTCAAAAGAAGTTTCATTTTTTGCCGCATCACCACGGAGCACCAATACATTATCAATGCCAAGGTAGCTAAGAGTTAATAATGCATCTTCTGTATCCTGTACACTGAATCCTCCGCAGATCAAATGCGGTACTGTATCAACATTGTACCGGTTCATAAGAGAAGCACAGATAGCTTCTGTGCCAGGTCTTTTACGCACTACTACTTTTTCAAAAGTCCCATCTGATCTTTTCTTAAAAATATGTTCGCTGCGGTGATAAGTAACATTTATATAGGAGGGTTTAAACTCCATCAAAGGATCAAGATGGTTGTAAATAGCGCTGATCCCTTTACCTTTTAAGGGTGGAAGAATTTCAAACGAGATCAATGTGTCTTTTGCCTGTTTAATATGATCAATTACCTTCATTCGTTTATTATTAGAACGTGCAAAGCTAAGCATGATACCTACATAACGCAAATAGATGTTAAAGCAAATTAGACTACTCATTCATTAATCTTTCAACCCTTACTTTTGCTCCTGATGTCAATTTCAATTACTACAAAAGATCTTGTTAAACGATACCGTCAACGGACAGTGGTAAATCATGTTTCTATTGACGTGAAGCAGGGCGAGATCGTCGGTTTACTCGGACCAAACGGCGCCGGTAAAACAACCACTTTTTACCAGGTAGTAGGGTTGATAAAACCAGACGAAGGAAATGTTTTTTTAAATGATATCGATATTACCAAATTACCCATGTATAAAAGGGCTAAAATGGGAATTGGTTACCTGCCGCAAGAGGCATCTGTATTCAGGAAGTTAACGGTAGAAGATAATATCATGGCTGTTCTTCAAATGACAAAATTGAACTCTAATGAACGCCGTGAGAAATTAGAAACGCTGATCCGTGAATTTCGTTTGGAACATGTTCGCAAAAGTAATGGCGACGTAGTAAGCGGTGGTGAAAGAAGAAGAACCGAGATAGCAAGAGCATTAGCAACCGATCCAAAATTTATTTTATTGGATGAGCCATTTGCTGGTATTGACCCTATCGCTGTTGAAGATATCCAGGCTATTGTTGCAAAATTGAAATATAAAAATATTGGTATTCTTATTACTGATCATAATGTAACAGAAACACTGAGCATTTGCGACCGTGCTTATCTTTTGATCGAAGGAAAAATTTTTAAACACGGAACTGCCGAAGAACTTGCCGCTGATGACGAAGTAAAAAGATTATATCTCGGAAGGAATTTTGAATTGAGAAGAAAAGACTATTTACACGACGAAGCAAGAGAAGCTGCCAGGCCGGTTGCAACTACAGAAACCAACCCATCCAGGTTAATTCAGTTTACAGAACATACAATTGAAAAAACAAAATCGATCCTTATTTTCATTGACGATTTTAGATTTGGGAATAAAGATATAATGGGCGACGATATAAAAGCAGATGAGTACATGAAAGAACTCAGGGAACTGAAAGCCTCATTGATCGGTTTTGCCAGCAATATTGAACACGAAGAATTACTATACAAAGCTCTTGATATCCCTGACCTTGATTTTACCTTGCTAAAAAGAGAAAAATTAGACCATTTAAAAAATAATTTGATTGAAGTTGATTCTATCCTTGGTATTTGTGCCATTTACCTGAAAGCAATTCTTTAACGATTTCTTACCGGCTTTTGCCAATTAATTTTATCTTGCTCTCACACTAATGAAAATCTTATCGCCTGCCATATCATCTCTTGCCCGTATGCGAATGTGGCGCATTGATGCATGGAAGAACAATCCGATCGAAGCACAACGTGATATTTTACAAAACCTGGTGACGGCCGCTCAATACACTGAATTTGGCCGGCAATATAATTTTTCGGAATTGTTTACACTCCGGGCTTTTAAAGATGCTGTTCCCATTCATGATTATGAAAACATGAAACCATACATTGATCGCATATTGAATGGTGAACAAAATGTTTTATGGAATACTCCCATTTACTGGTTTGCAAAAAGTAGTGGAACTACAAATGATAAAAGCAAATTCATTCCTGTAAGCGATGAAAGTTTACAGGATTGCCATTTCAAAGGAGCCAAAGATGTATTGACCTTATATTACAATTTCAATCCTGCATCGGAATTATTAACCGGCAAAGGATTGGTGCTCGGGGGAAGTCATACAATTAACCAGGTTAATCCTGAAGCACAGTATGGTGATCTTAGCGCTGTGTTATTACAGAATAGCCCTTTTTGGGGACATTGGATAAGAACTCCTGATCTTACCATTGCGCTAATGGATGAATGGGAAAGCAAGATCGAAAAACTGGCAAACTGTACTATCAAAGAAGTAGTGACCTCTATTTCCGGCGTACCAACATGGACATTAGTTCTATTTAAACGAATACTTGAGATAACTGGTAAAAATTGCATCGCTGATGTTTGGCCTACACTTGAACTTTATATGCATGGCGGTGTTTCCTTTACTCCCTATAAAGAACAATTCAAAAAACTGATCGGTAAAGACATTCATTACCTGGAAATGTATAATGCAAGCGAAGGTTTTTTTGCTGCATCAGAAAATCCGGGTGAAGATGGTATGCTATTATTTCTCGACCATGGAGTTTTTATGGAGTTCATGCCGGTAGGTGAGTATGGAAAAAAAGAACCACAGACCATCGGGCTCCAGGATGTGGAGACACATAAAAATTATGCTTTGATAATATCCACTAATGGGGGTTTATGGAGATACTTGCTTGGAGATACTATTCAATTCACTTCTATAAAACCTTTCAAGATAAAAGTTTCGGGAAGACTGAAACATTATATTAATGCATTTGGTGAAGAAGTGATCGTTGATAATACCGATAAAGCAATCGCAATAGCCAGCGAAAAAACAGGAGCTGTTGTGGCTGATTATACTGCCGCCCCTGTTTATTTTTCAGATTCATCAAATGGCGCACATGAATGGCTGATCGAATTTGAAAAAGAAGCACCAAGTCTTGATGAATTTACAAAAGAGCTTGACAGTGCATTAAAAACAATTAATAGCGATTACGAAGCAAAAAGATATAAGAATATTGCATTGCGTTTGCCAGTTGTGCATGCAATAAAGAAGGGAACATTTACAGAATGGCTTAGAAGAAAAGGAAAGTTGGGTGGTCAGCATAAAGTGCCACGATTATCAAATGAAAGAGGTTTGATCGAAGAGATCCTAAAGATGACAAGCGAATAGAAAGATGAACACTTCGCTTCGCTCAGTGCAGGCTGTGCGTCGCAACAAATGTTGAATAGAATTACTTTTGTTGATTACAAAAAATAAAAAATGAAACTACTCGAAGGAAAAGTTGCTATAGTAACAGGAGCTGCCCGCGGCATTGGCGAGGCTATTGCTATAAAATTTGCGGAGCATGGAGCAAATATTGCTTTTACTTATGTTAGTGACAGCAGCGCTGAGAAAGCTTCAGCATTAGAAACAAAATTGCAGGGCATGGGTGTAAAAGCAAAAGCTTATAAAAGTAATGCCGGTGATTTTGCACAATGCGAAACTTTTGTAAACGATGTATTGAAAGAATTTGGAACTGTAGATATATGTGTGAACAATGCTGGTATCTCAAAAGATAATCTTTTGTTGAGAATGACGCCTGAACAGTGGAATGATGTTATACAAATAAACCTGAACAGTGTTTTTTACATGACGAAACAGGTCATTCGGCCAATGATGAAAGCAAAGAATGGTGTGATCATTAACATAAGCAGTATCATTGGTGAAATGGGAAATGCTGGGCAAACAAGTTATGCCGCCTCAAAAGCTGGCATCATAGGCTTTACAAAATCAGTTGCGAAAGAATTGGGAAGTCGCAATATTCGTTGCAATGCAATTGCACCGGGTTTTGTTGAAACAGATATGACGAGTTATTTAAAACAAGGTGATGCCGCAGATAAATACAAGGCCGGAATTCCTTTAGGTCGTTTTGCGTCAGGCGAAGAGATCGCCAACACCGCCTTATTCCTTGCCAGTGATTGGGGAAATTATATAACGGGGCAAACGATCAGTGTTTGCGGAGGATTAAATATTTAGAACCAAAGAACCGTGATCTATAGGATTAAAAAAGATTAAGAGGAAACTTCGATATTTCCCTCCTAATCCGGTCAAATCAGGTAAATCGTGGTTCGGTCTTTATCCTTGTAGTTTAATGTTCCTCTTTTTGATATAAGCATGCCAAAGGATCATTGATGCAATTGTGCGATATGGCCTCCACGACTCCGCAATAGACAACATATCTTCTTTTGTTGTATGCTTATGTAATTGCTTTATTTCTTTTAAACTATTTACCAGCGCAATATCACCCAACGGAAAAAGATCTGTTCGTTGCAATGCATGCATTAGATAAACATCCACCGTCCAATCACCAATTCCTTTTATCTTTTTTAATTCGAGGCGTATTTCATCTTCATGAGCGATAGCAATTTTATTAAGCCTGAGTTGTTTTGATTGAACGGCTTTTGCTAATTCTCTAGCATAAATAATTTTTTGACGGCTAAAATAACAGGAGCGAAGTTCTGCATCGGTTAGCGAAAGGATCTTTGCAGGCGTTACATATCCTACCTTTTCCTTTAGTTTTTTAAATGCAGCATAAGCTGAAGCCAGCGAAACCTGTTGCTCAAGAATGAAAAGTATCAATGTTTGAAAGGTAGCTGGCCTTATCCACATAGGCGGATGACCGTATTGTCGGATAACAGCATGCAGATCCTTATCAATACGACAAAGTTTATTACAGATCTTTTTGAAATTAGCTGAATCGAAAGTCTGGTGCATAATTTAACCCTCGAAAAATGAGGGCTAAACTAATTACAAAATTCTTATTTCGGAGAACCTGCCAGCTTTTTCTTATTCATCTTAATGAATTCTTTAAGTTTCTTTGAAGTTTCTTTTTTTGCAACCACAGCATCCAGAAATTCCTTTTTTCTTTTTGATGTCAGCTTAACAAAATCTTTTTCTTCATCGTGCATCAGCTTTGAAAGATCTTCGTGTGTCATCACTAATTGAGCCAGCTCTACATTGAACATTTTCATTTCCTGGCTTACAACCGGTGATCTTGCTTTAAACAATATTGATAGTAATGGTAAAAAAGGAATATCATCCTTCTCACTTTTTACCAAGCCATTTGTCTTAACAGGAATTTTTAAGGCAGCCGCTGCTTGTAATATCCCGTTGCCGAAATAAACACTATAGTCTTCTTCTGCCTTTGCTACTTTTTTCAAGGCAGTTGAATAAAGAGCATTGCGAATTGCTTCAACCCTCATCCATGGTTCAAGTTTGTCCAGTTCATTATGATATTTTTTATAGTAACAAGCTGCTGCCGCCGCAATTTGTGGTGTGGCAGAAGAAGTTCCTGCACCGGAAAAGCTTATAGTTTTCCTGTTCATCATTGCCCATGGTGTATTTGGAGTAAATGCAGCCAATGCTTTTTCCATATTTTTTTTTGGGCCCCAATTCCCTTGCATCTCGCCAAGTTTTTTTATGAAATAAGGAGAATAATCATAAGTGACTCCACAAGCGGCGATCACCCTATTAAATCGTGCAGGGTAAATAAGTTTTCTTGTTGGTAATCCATTGAAATTATTTCCTGCGGCTGTCACTACAGTGATGCCCGCATCATAAGCAGCATTGATAATATCGGCCCATAACTGTGATGGAACTCCGCCCATGCTCATTGAAACAGCATGCACTCTTGTTCCGCTATTATTCAGATCGATCAGGTATTGTAATGCTCTTGCAAAGCTGCTTGCCTTAAACAATACAACGCTATTGCTTATACGACATGGAATAATTTCAGCGAAAGGGGCCCCGCCAAGAAAATCATTGAATTTACCATCTGCTGTTTTATAAATATTTCCGGCAAGTATGCAATTTGTACCTGTTCCATGACCGGGCATTTTTAAAGTACCCCCTATGTTTTTGTCTGTTGCATCAGCAGGGTCTTCATCTTCTACAAAATTCCTTTGTAACTTTTTGCTAAGCTTAGGTGGTGTCTGAGGATGGTTAGAATAGCCTGTATCAAGATGACCAATACGTATTGTATATCCATCATCATTGGCCATTACTTCATTTCTTGCATCGAGTAG
>JBIOVR010000421.1:0-12269 GCA_044867875.1 Chitinophagaceae bacterium | reverse complement strand
AGTAACAGGTCATTAGAAGTATATACTTCCAATGTATAAGAACCTGTAATAGCAGACAATGCCATTTCAATATTTCCTTCTGCTGAACCTTCTTCGTTTAATGTCTTACGGAATTCTTTTAATTCTTTTCCATTCGGCAAAAGAAATTTCATTTTTACCGGTATTTCACCGGGGCTTTTCCAATCACGATTGCGAAGTATGACAGAGAAATTTATTTTTTCACCCGGGCGATAAATATCTCTTTCAGCATAAACAAATGCATCAAGCCCTGAAGGATTACTTCTTCTTCCGCCCACATCAAAACGTGATGTATTTACTCTTGTTGAGCTAAATGGTAAGTAATTAAAATCATCTCCTGTTTTTGCAATTATCATTGCGGGTTGAAAACCACTGAAATCTTTTTTTGTATAAACGATCTCAGCAACACCGTCACCGTTTGTAGAACCTGTTCCTATTAATTGATTATTTTTTGAATATACCGAAACATTCACTCCACTCATTCCTTCGGCAGTTTTAATAGAATTGGTAAACACAAATATTTTATCAACTCCTTCTTTAGCAACCAAACCAATATCGGATACAGAAATAAAACGGCTATCTCTTACCCAATAATCTTTCATTGAACTGATCTGGATATGATAGATACCTTTAAATTCCGGCAGCCTGTCTTCGAATTGTGATACATTCAAAATTTTTCCTCCACCGCTCTTTGGCAAGGAACGTGTATCAATTTCCTTTTCATAAATAATATCACCCAACATTGCATCATCACCGCCGCCACGGTATTCATCATATTCTTCATCTTCATACCTGTTATAACTGGCGGTTGATGGATAATAACCGTACCGATCCATCATCAGTAAATTGCTTTCATAGATCTTCGAGATGGTCAGTTTTACTTTTGGAATGCTGGTGATCTTCACTTCAATATTCTTAGCGCCGCGTTTTGATAAGTACACTGCTTTTTTACTTGTAAAACTTATACCAGCTTCCAGTTCTCCAAAAGCTACCTGATGTTGCGATTCTTCTTTTAATTCACCCCCTATCTTTCCACGTAATCCTTCTTTAAATGTCACCGTATAACTTTTTTCAATATCAAATTTATCACTACGTAATGTCAGGCCGCTTTCATCAACTTCAGTGGT
Organism: Chitinophagaceae bacterium; assembly: GCA_044867875.1. GTDB lineage: Bacteria > Bacteroidota > Bacteroidia > Chitinophagales > Chitinophagaceae > VBAS01. The sequence goes on along the minus strand of JBIOVR010000421.1, from coordinate 11,124 downwards.
GAATTGAACAGCCGGATCCAACTTGATATATGATTTAAGATCTGCTTCCGCAATTTGCTGGCTGGTGGTCACACGAATGGTTCCTTCAGTACCATCATGTTCCGATTCTACATTTTGAATAGCGAGAACATATGGAGAAGAAACAGAAAGATGTTCTGTGATCGACTCAGCAATTGAATTTGTTCCTCCTTCTGGTGCCAGGCCTTTTCCAATCGTGATTTTTGTTTTATAGTTGCGATCCTCAGGTTTAAAACTTGCAAGCCGGAAAGAAATTTTTGAGTCCGATGAAATTGTTTGTGGCGTAAATGAAGTTTCTTTTCCATCAACCTCTATTGCCAATTTTTCTTTGAGTTTTGCAGGATCGATCTTATAATTAAAGAAAAGATCAAGCTGAGGAACAACATTGCGGGTTGCTTCATCCGGCATTGTCCAAACCACTTGTGCATTTTCCAATGACAGTGCCGGTGTATTAAAACTTATTTTATCTGCTCCTTCAACTTTATCATATTTACTGTAACGCAATACTTCGTTGCTGATTTTAGCAGTATAAGTTGTTGCAGGCTGCAGTGGAACTGCTGGTGAAAAAACCAATTGATCCGGGCTTTCCCAGCGAAAACGACCGGGTATTTTTGGACTGAAAGAAATATAATCTGTAGAATCCCACACATTGAGCAGTGAATCTTTTATCAAAGATTTGTTGAAACGGAATATGAGATTGCCCATCTGCGGCACTTCTCCTTTTGCATTTGTATATTCAAGCTGAACGGCATTCTTTTTACACGCAGGTAAAAAAATAGCAACCATGATAATAATTACCAGGAATGGTTTGATACGCATATAGATTTGTTGGTTGAGAGTGTGACCGAAAGATAAGTTAAATAGAAAACGGGTGATAAAAATTTATTCACTTTGTTCTTTCTTCCTTTTGGGAAAAACAGAAATTAGTATTTTAAAAAAGCTAAGGAGGAATGTCTCGGGTAGGCCGCGACTGGTCAGAAGGCTCCATACAGGTTGAAAAGAATTTGTATGGAAAGATAATAGTAAGAAAATTTTGATTGCAAATTTTGGAAGATAAATAATTGTTAAGCTACAAAACGATCCAAAGAAGTTATGATTATAATATTGCTAAAATGTACTTTGCATTTGTTGAAAACATGAAGTTCCGCATCACGAAGAAACATATGATCCTTTTTTTCAAGCGCCTTGGCATAGCTGTTATAGGTTTGTTCATCCTTTTCTTTTTACTGAATCTTCTTTTCCCTCTAAAAACTAATGTAGAATACTCAACAATTATAACCGATAAGAACGGAGAGGTTATAAATGCGTACCTGACCAAGGACCAGAAATGGAGAATGAAAACAGAGTTGAATGAAATCTCTCCCCTGCTTCGCAAAACGATCATCGCCAAAGAAGATAAATACTTTTATTATCACCCGGGGGTAAATCCAATTGCCGTTATGCGTGCAACATTCAAGAATATTTTCCGGATGAAACGCACTAGTGGAGCAAGTACGATCACCATGCAAGTTGCGAGGGCATTAGAACCGCGAAAGAGAAATATCGGTAGCAAGATGATCGAAATGTTCAGGGCATTTCAATTAGAATGGAAATACAGTAAGAATGAAATTTTGCAGATGTATTTAAATCTTGTGCCTTACGGAGGAAATCTCGAAGGGGTAAAAGCTGCATCAATTCTATACTTTTCAAAAAATCCTGATCATCTTTCGCTTGCTGAAATAACAGCGTTAAGCATTATACCCAACCGGCCATCTTCGCTGGTGATGGGAAAATCCAATGACCTGATAGTAAAAGAAAGAAATCGCTGGTTAAAAAAGTTTGCTACCGATAAAGTGTTTACTGAAAAAGAGGTCGAAGACGCATTGGCAGAACCACTGACTGCTACAAGAAACACCGTTCCCCATTTTGCAAAACATCTTTCCAATAAATTATACAACAAAGGCGGCCATTATTATAAAACACATCTTGATCTGAATACACAATTAAAAGCAGAAAAGATAGTAGAAGATTATATAAGAGCACAACGGTTACGCAGCATAAATAATGGCTCTCTTGTGATCATCGACAATAAAACACATAATGTGATCACTTATGTCGGTTCTGCAAATTTTAATGATACAACAGATGCCGGCCAGGTAAATTGCGCTGCCGCAATAAGACAACCGGGCAGCACCCTTAAACCGCTTTTGTATGCAATGTGTATGGATGAAGGATTACTTACTCCTAAAATGGTGATGAATGATGTCGCCGTGAACTACAATGGTTATGCGCCGGAGAATTATGATCAGAAATATAATGGATATGTAACTACAGAATACGCATTAGAACACTCTTTGAATATTCCTGCCGTAAAAAGTTTGCGGGTATTAGGAAAAGATAAGCTGGTGCAAAAACTTTCCGCCTGTGACTTTAAACAGATACAAAAAGACAGGAACAAGCTTGGATTATCAATGATACTTGGTGGTTGCGGCACTACACTGGAAGAACTCACTGGCTTGTTTTCCGCTTTTGCGAATGATGGGGATTATATTTCACCCTCATATTCTGACAAAGACACTCTGCATAAAAAGATAAATGTGGTAAGTCCTGAAGCTGCTTTTATGATCAATGATATTTTATCAAAAGTGAATCGTCCTGACTTTCCGTTGAACTGGCAATCAACGGAACGAATGCCAAAGATCGCATGGAAAACAGGAACGAGCTATGGAAAAAGAGATGCATGGAGCATTGGCTATAATAAAAATTATACTGTGGGTGTTTGGGTTGGAAATTTTTCTGGTGTTGGTGTTCCTGATCTAAGTGGCTCAAACACTGCAACACCTTTATTATTTAAAATTTTCAATACGATCGATTACGATAGCGACCAGGAATGGTTCATACCACCAAAAGAGTGTGACACAAGAATGGTTTGCTCTGAAACGGGAATGTTGCCAGCCGATCATTGTGAGAATTTAGTAATGGACTATTTTATTCCACTCATATCTTCTACTGCGAAATGCAACAACCTACAGGAAGTGCTTGTGTCTGCAAATGAAAAAATATCTTACTGCAAGAACTGTGTTCCGCAGGAAGGCGGATATAAAAAGAAGATGTATAAAGTAACTGAACCGGAAATGCAGGCATGGTTTGAAGATCATAATATCGCATATCAAAAGATTCCGCCACACAATCCTGATTGCGAAACAATATTCAAGGGCAATGCTCCAACGATTACTTCGCCTTCAAACGGTTCGGAGTATTTGATAAGTAAAAAAAGTAAAGATCCTTTACAGCTTACCTGTAAAACTGCCACCGATGTAAGCAAAGTGTTTTGGTATATCAATAATAAATTTTATAAAGCTTGCTCACCGGGAGAAAAACAATTCTTTATTCCTGATGAAGGACCTGTAAAAATTTCCTGCACTGATGATAAAGGAAGAAACAGGGATATAAAAATTATGGTGAGGTATGTGAATTTGTGAGAAGCGGGGATGTCAGACGTGAAAAGTGAAATGTGAAAGAGAAAGAGAAACATTCTCACGTCTGACGTTTCACGTTTGACGAAAAATTTATTTCGGTTTCAAAATTCCAAGAATAGCCTCTGCATAATATCTTCCGCCGGGATAAGCTGCAGTGTAATCAAGATTCAACCATATTTTTCCATCAGGATCAGTATGATAATGCAGGCTCTGGCCTTTACTCTCTATCGGGAAAAGAGCATTCTTGATCAGGTCATCGACCCTTGGGAGATCGAATTTATCGCCGATCAGTAATTCCGGATACAGATGGCCCGTGGTTGCAACAAATCTTGCAGTGCCTCCAATTGATTTAATAGCTGCTACCATCATGATCGCATGATCATCACAATCGCCGGCAAGAAATTTTACAGATTCACTTGCTTTCGCAAAATATTCCTGGCCCACGGGGTCATTCACATAATTCCAATTGCGGTTTATTTTTTTGAAAACCCCAAAGCATTGTATGATGTCACGATACCTTTCATGAAGATTTTGTTCTTTTTTAAAATTCGCATTAGCGGCTCTTATTGCAAATCCTCTTACTTCAGAATTTTTATCTGTAGTGGCCGCTAATATATCCGACTTGTAATAAAATTTTGAATCGTCAAGGATCATGATGTTAGAATTATCATGATTAGGTTTTATAGCAGAGAACATTGCCTTATAATCAGTGGCAAGGTTTTGAAATCCGTAGGTATCAGTAAATGTACCATACAATAACAAGATCAATGAACCAACAAAAATAAAATTGATGATAGGACGAAACATACTTAACAACAGCAATACAAATACTACCACTAAAAGAAAAAGTAATATCCTGTCAGAATGAAGTGGCCAGTCATAATCCGGCAATTGTTTATGTATTAAAATAAAGATCGGAAATGCAATAAACAAACTTAAGAAACCGACAAGTAAATAGCTAACTGAAGTTAAGGCTGATTGTTTAGAGGATTGTTTCATGGGTGAAAGAGGTATAAAGGTTAAGCTATAAAATTAACGCAAAAAAAACCCACAGATTGCGGGTTTTTCTATATTAACTTTTTGTTGCTAGTCTTTTTTATTCACACTGCTGGCTCCGGATTTCTCCACACTTGACTGTGCATTACCCTTATAATTTACACTTGATGCTCCGGATGATTGTCCATTTATTCTTACGCTTGCAAATATCTCGATATGACTGGCGCCGCTTGCATCCACATCTGCATTTTCCGATAGCAGATCAAAACCCCTGATCTCGCTTGCACCCGATGCACTTCCTTCAAAATCTTTTGTTTTACCCTTTATACTTGTATTACTTGCGCCGGTAAGATGAACAGATATTTTCGGAGCATTTAATTCCAATCTTCCATCACTGGCTCCACTCAGACCTATGTCAATTGCATCAGCTGAAGTGATCTCGTTCTCACAACGAATGCTGCTTGCACCGGAAACCTGGATCTCTTTGTATTGAGGATTGCTTATATATACTTTGATCTTGTTAGTGGGTTTCAATCTTATATTATTCTCTGTGTATATTTCAAGTGTGGAACCATCTGAATGCACCTGGATATATTCTAATATGTTATCGTCAGCTTCCACTTTTACAGATGAAACTGAATCTTGCCTGACATAAACATCTATAGCACCGGATATATCAACGTTGTTAAATCCTGATGCAGTCCTGTTTTCAGTTATTACATGACCGCTGCCCTTTACCCGTTCGCCTGCTATTTCGCGGCAGCCACCTACAAGAATGATCAATGAGAAGAGAGCTATTTTTTTCATTGTTTTGGTTTTAGTATTCCGAAGGTAAATAGTTTTCCTGTTTGGAAACTGATAAGACTACCAACAACGGGAACAGGTTACAGGGAATCGTTTTAGGTCAATAGACCCGATAGCTATCGGTTACAGAACCCATCCCTCTCGCTTTGCCCGATATTAGGTTAGGCTACTGCAAAAATTGCTGAATAGAATTCTTACAGCACAAGAGTGCGACGCAACGGAAGCCCAATCAAGGTACTTTGCTGGTAACCATAATCCAAAAACGAAAAACTATAAACTGGCTATCTTCGCAGCCATGACGGAAAAAATACTGATCCTTGATTTTGGCTCTCAATATACCCAACTGATTGCCCGTGCTGTAAGGGAAGCGAACGTATACTGCGAAATAATTCCTTACCATAAAAATTTTGAGTATGAACCGGGGCTTAAAGGCATTATCCTGAGTGGCTCGCCGTTTTCAGTCAATGATGTGAACTCTCCGGATGTGAATGTACAGTTCATGATTGACCGTGTACCGGTGCTGGGTGTTTGTTACGGTGCTCAACTTACTGCGAAACGATTTGGCGGACGTGTAGATAAAAGTAATAAACGGGAATATGGAAGAGCTTTGCTTCACAAACAAAAAGATGATGTGCTGCTGCATGATGTGATGGAAAAAAGCCAGGTGTGGATGAGCCATGCCGATACAATTCTTGAATTGCCAGAAGGTTTTGAATTGCTGGCGACCACGGAGAGTATTCCGATCGCGGCATTCAGAAAGATAAGTGAAAAGTCAAAAGTTAAAAGTCAAAAAGGAGGAAACGGAACTCACAACTCACAACTCACAACTCACGACTTTCCTCTCTACGGTTTACAATTTCATCCCGAAGTATATCATAGCATCGAGGGTAAAAAAATACTACACAACTTTTTAGTGAACATCTGTGGTTGCAGCCAGGATTGGACACCGGCGCATTTTATTTCTGACACAGTTGAAACACTGAAAAAACAAATTGGCGATCGTAAAGTGATAATGGCTTTGAGTGGTGGTGTTGATTCTACTGTTGCTGCCACTTTAATTCATAAAGCGATCGGCGATCGCCTTTATGGAATATTTGTTGACAATGGTGTGCTTCGCAAAGATGAATTTGAAAATGTATTGACCACTTATGCTAAACTTGGATTGAATGTAAAAGGTATCGATGCGAAACAACGTTTCTATCATGACATGGCGGGTAAAACTGATCCCGAAGCAAAGCGAAAAGTGATCGGTAGTTTATTCATTGATATTTTCCAGGAAGAAGCAAAAAAGATCGAGGGCATTGGGCTACTCGGACAGGGCACTATTTATCCTGATGTAATTGAAAGCATGTCAGTGCATGGTCCATCGCAAACGATCAAATCGCATCATAATGTAGGCGGCTTACCCGAACATCTGCATCTTGAACTGGTAGAACCTTTGCGTTCTTTATTTAAAGATGAAGTAAGAAAAGTGGGAAGAGAGCTGGGCATTCCGGCTGAGATGATCGACCGTCATCCTTTTCCCGGCCCGGGACTTGCTATACGAATTCTTGGCGAAGTGAATGAAGAAAAAGTGAATTTGTTGCAACAAGCAGATGATGTGTATATAAAAGCATTAAAAGATCGTAAGCTCTATGCAACGGTATGGCAGGCTGGCGCAATCTTATTGCCGGTGAAAAGTGTTGGCGTGATGGGTGATGAAAGGACCTATGAGTTTACGGTTGCATTGCGTGCAGTAACAAGTGTAGATGGAATGACGGCTGATTGGGCGCATTTGCCTTATGATTTTTTAGCCGATGTGAGCAATGAGATCATTAATAATGTGAAGGGGATCAACAGGGTGGTATATGATATTAGCAGTAAGCCGCCAGCAACGATCGAGTGGGAATAAGGCAGAACCAAGATTTATTTGATTTAAAAATGATTAAGAAGAAAATAGGGAGTTATTACTTTTTTGCGATTGTCTTGCTTTTTGTATCGGCAAATTCATTGCTGGCACAAAATACTTCTAAACAAAAGATCGCTGTATTTGTTCCTTTGTATCTCGATTCTGCATTTGATGCATACAATACTTATCGTTACGATAAAAATTTTCCAAAATTTATAAACCCGGGCCTGGAGTTTTATGAAGGTGTACAGCTTGCTCTTGATTCACTGACCAAAGAAAGAGTGCCGCTTGAAGTTTTTGTTTATGATACACGGTCAGTTCAAAGAAATTTACTGGAACAAATAAACGAGATCGACACATCAGTTGGTTTGATCATCGCTCATGCTAATGCCCAGGAAAACTGGGTGCTGGCCGGTGAAGCAAATCTCAGAAAGATCCCATACATCAATGTAAATCTTCCTAATGATGGCGGCATTGTCAACAATCCCTATTTTGTAATGCTCAACCCATCCCTTAGAACACATGTGGAAAGTGTGTACCGTTATCTTCAAAGATATAATCCGTTAAATACAATAACTGTTTTGAGAAAGAAAGGGCAAATGGAAGATCTTATCAAAACATATCTGGATGATTATAGCAAGTCAACCGCATCGGTTCCTTTGAAATTAAAATATGTTGATCTTATAGATAGTTTTACTGTAAAGCAATTACGTTCCATGCTGGACAGCAATCGCCAGAATACTTTTATAGCAGCAAGTCTTGACGACAATTTTAACCGTCGCCTGATCACTCAACTGGCATTGGCCGGGAGATCATACAAAACAAGCATTATCGGGATGCCAACACTCGATAATCTTGATAAAGAATTCTCAAAAAATGAATTTAAAGGACCGGAAATAATTTATGGCCATCCTTTTTACAATGCAAAAACAGATAAGACAAGTACAGAGATCAATAATCATTTCAATACAAAAATGTATGCCCGTCCCAGCGATATGGTGTATCGCGGTTATGAAGTGATGTGGAAATATTCAAAGCTGCTGGCTGAATTCAAAACAGATCTTTCTTCCAACCTCAATAATAAAAGCAATAAAGTTTTTACAGACTTCGATATCCAGCCGGTGCTGAACAAGCAAACAATGACGATGGAATATTTTGAGAACAAAAAATTATACTTCATCAAGTGGCAGGATGGAGTGGTGAAGGGAGTGAATTAGTTTCTAAATCCTTTGCCCCTAAATCCCCTAAAGGGGACTTTTGATTTTTAATATGCGACGATTAAAGTAATGTTCATTATCCCCCGCTGGCGAGGGAAGTACTTCAGCATAAAAGAATTTTCAAATTGGGTGGACAGGAAGTATTTCGACTTAAAAGAAATTTCACATGGAATTAGACTTAGAGCTTTCTTTTTTCTGAATCCATTCTTCCAAAAAATCATGTACCGCATTTAGGTCATTAAGAACTTCTTCATCTTTGAAACGAAGAACTGTAAATCCTGCTGCTTCAAGATCGTCTTGTTTCATTTTATCTTTCAAAATGGTTTCTTCCCAATGATGAGTGATACCATCAACTTCAATGATCAGCATTAATTCCATGCACATAAAATCTGCAATATATTTTAATATTGATCTTTGTCGCCTGAACTGGTAACCTTTAAGCTGCCCGGCTTTTAAAACAAACTTCCATAAACAAGCTTCTGCTTTGGTCATTTCTTTTCTCAGCTTGTTTGCATAAGGTTGCAGGTGTTTATTATAATTATGATTATCGTGTTTCACTATTTGAAAGTTACAATTAGTTGCGATTTCATTAAACATATAGGTCAAATAAAATGACTGTGCATTATCCCCCGCTGGCGGGGGAAGTACTTCGATTTAAAACACTTTCCAAGTGGGGGTGGATTTAATTCTCGAAACTTTAAGTCCACCCCCTTTCGATTTTTTCTATACAATGTACATCCGGCCCCCGCCAGCGGGGGACAATGAATAGTATAATGATCGTAAATAAAAAAAGCCACCCCGATAAAATCGGGATGGCTTTGTAGGAACCGTCCTTATGGAAATTAGTTTTGCTTTATCAGCTTGACTGTTTTGTGATTATCACCCTGGCGAACTTCAACAACGTATGCACCTCCTTTCAGATCTCTTCCGAAAATGACTGGAATATTGCCACCTTCTTTTTCAAATTTCTTCACTTCTTTGCCTATCGCATCATAGACCACAATATGAACTTTATCATTGCTGGCACCTTCCAAATAAAGAGAGAATTGATCCTGACTCGGATTCGGAAATACTTTTACATTGAACTTGGTGAATTCAACAGGCGTCACTTCCATTTGTGCATTCCTTGTAATAGAGTTATCTATTCCATTTGGAGCAGAACAAGGAAGAGTAGATCCGGATACGTATATGTCTCCTGAATGAATGGGTGCCGGTGTTGTTGTGCCGTTAGCATTAAAATTATTAGAATACCAAATACCACCTGAATTTCTGTACACCACAATACCAACGAGATCCAAATTATTGTTACCACAAGCTTTGTCCTCTAAGTCCATTACCACTGTGCAATTACCCTCAATTGGGAATGTTTCACCTGTTTCGCTGTTTATGATCTCGGCGATATTGGCTTTGGAAGTAAAGCTGGCTTTTGCACCATTGATATTCATGCTGGCTATAGCATTTGTTGTGATCTTATACAAATGCACCTGGCTAGTAACGTTTCCAAACCTGTCATTATAGCTCTTAACACAGAGGTTAACCTTACCTTTTGGATTCTGCGGTTTGCCACTCTTCATGGTATAATTCACAAAGAATCCAAGTTCCGATTTATAGGTTCCTTTGACATAACCTGTAGAGTTAGTATTGATCAACTTTGCTCCGCCAGACATAGTTCCACCTGGTTGAGGTTTGGTTATCGATATCTGTGATAGCGCCTGATATTGGTTACCTGTGTAGTTGCCTGAGATTGTAACAAGGATATCATATAACTCACAAGTGGCACTGCCAATATTCAATTGTGCGATCACTGCGGCAGTTCCTCCTTGAGAAGGATTTGTTGGATCTACATAGCCGACAGGAAGATTTTGTCCATTAGATACCTTTGTCCATACTGTCGTACCTGCCACTCTATAAGAAAAACTCAATCTCGCTGTAGCTATATCACCGCAATTAAGAGGACCAGAATTCTTGATGAATGCTGACAAAGTAAATGTTGCAGTACTGCTTGTTGGATTTGCAGTAAACGCTACTGAAGGTCCTGTATAATATGTATCGCCATCATTAGCTGCATCAGCTTCCTGAGGATTGATAGTTGTTGTGATGTGACTACTTGTCGCACTTCCACAACCCGCAGTTACAACTACCCAATATTCATGTGCCCCTACACCAGCTAACTCCGGAACTGTATAGCTAGCACTATTTGTTCCTACTAATTGATCAGTGATTCCACCCGCTGTATACTTATGATGCCATTGGTAAGATAGAGTTCCGTCTCCCGTTGCAACCACAGTTATAATTGCAGTTTCACAACCGTAATTCCATGAAGACTTACTTGCTGAAAATGATGAAATGGCTGTTGGAGCTAATACATTCCAACTTACACTATTACTTGGTGATGTATTACATCCCGTGCCTGTTGATGTTCTTCTTGATTCAATTTTATTGGCCGCACCATAAACTGCGGCAAAATTGGGCACCGTTGTTCCCCATGCTGACCACGTTGTTCCGCCATTTGTTGAATATCGATATTCATCTGTTAGTGTTCCGGCACCGCCAGTGCCTGGTGTTGTAGTTACTGTTAACATAGTGCCTGGACAAACATTCGCAACATTCGGATTCTTTGTTAATCCCGGTGCTACTGGCTGTGCAACCACATACCAGCTTACACTATTGCTTGATGATGTTGTACATCCTGTTCCTGTTGATGTTCTTCTTGATTCTATTTTGTTAGTTCCGATAACGGCAG
>JBIOVR010000420.1:0-27825 GCA_044867875.1 Chitinophagaceae bacterium | reverse complement strand
GTACTGTATCAACGTCTTTATTAATAGCAATAAATGAACCTCCATTAATAGCAATATTCAAATTAAGTAATTCTTTATGCACCGTGTGGATGACCTCTTGTAATTCGGAAGTATTGTGCATGGCCAGGCTTCTGGAACGTACTCTTTCTAAACCGGTTTCTATCTGTCCTTCTCTTGCCTGCGCTTCGGCTTTTTGAAGATCGAGGAAGCGGGTATAAGTTTGGTCAAATACAGCAGCAAATCTTTTGAATATATCGTGTAGTTCAGGTACCTGTTGATAGGTTATGAAAAGCAGGAACCCTTTTGAAAAATAAGCGCAATGATCCACCTGATAGGTGGGAAAAGAATGGCCTTCTGCTTTGATAGAAGCCAATATTTCGCTAATCACAGGAAGCGAGAGCAGGTATTGGTAATTCTCTTCAGTTACTTTATCATTTTCTTCCTCTATATACAATTCCATACCTTTATTATCGGCCTCCAGGTAACGGATGAATGTAGGTTTTTCATCCAATGGTGCCCGGAAAGGTGGTTGAATACCTCCCGAGGGACTGCTCATCCATAAGGTAATTGCTTTCTTGTCTTCATCCCAAATGCAATAGCCCGCAGTCCAGCTAGGCGCTCCCAATGACTGAACCTGCTGAAAAAGTAAGCTGGCAGCCTCAGAAAGTTCATCACTTCGTTGCATGGCCATCGTTCTTGCACGAACTCTTTCCATGGCCAATTGAATTTGTGATTCTCTTGCCTGGGCTTCGGCTTTTTGCAGATCAAGAAATCTTGTATAGGTCTGTTCAAAAACAGCAGCAAATCTTTTAAAAACATCATGAAATTCAGGACAAGGCTCCAATGTAATAAACAGCAAATTGCCTTGTGAAAAATTAGCCACATGATGTATTTGTGTTTCGGGCATATCAAAACCCACACTTAGTGCATATTCGAAAAAAGCTTTAAAAGCAGGAATGGTTTTAAGATATTCATAATGCTCCTGCATTCTTTCGCCCCGCAGTTCTAAAACGAAAAATTGTTCTTCTTTTTGTTTTGACTCAGCATAACGGATAAAATTAGCGTCTTCAGTCAATGGGATATTTGGAACCCCGTTAATAATACTACCGTCCTGGGTACTCATCCAGGAAGTAAATTCCTTATCACCTTTTTCCCAAATATTATAACCGCAGCTATAAGCAGGTGCTCCTAATGATTTTACTTGTTGAAATAATAATGCAGCAGCGTTTTTTAATTCATCACTATGCTGCATGGCCATTGTTCTTGCTCGAACTCTTTCGAGAGCTAATTGAATTTGTGCTTCTCTTGCTTGTGCTTCGGCATTTTTTAAATCAATGAAACGTATGTATGCCTGATCAAAGACACCTGCAAATCTTTCCAGCAACTGAAGAGATTCAGTCGGACGTGGTTCATTGGCTCCTAAAGCAAGCATTCCTTTGGAAAAAAAAGCAGCATATACTATTCGTCGATGTTCATCTCCAAGATTTGTTGGAAACATTTCTGATTTGGTCAGTTCATTTCGATATTTATTGTAGGCATTCAATTCATCGCCTTTCAGTTCTACTATTAATGTTTTTTGATGAGTTTTCCAGGCGTGGTAAATCTTACTCATCATAAACGGCTCATCTAAGCTGTGCTGGTAAATTTTTTTCAAAATATCTCCATGAAGGGTTGCTGAGATTTCAATCACTTTATTTTCTTCCTGCACAACCCCTATGGTTAATTGATCCACAGGCTCTCCTAATTCTTTCATTTGTTCAAAAAGAATATGTGATGTTTCAGGTAATTCCTCGCTTTTCTGCATCGCCATCGTTCTTGCACGAACTCTTTCAAGTGCCAATTGTATTTGTGATTCTCTTGCCTGTGCTTCTGATTTTTGCAGATCAAGAAAACGGGTATAGGCCTGTTCAAAAACACGTGAAAAACGTTTAAGCACTTCACCTCTTTGTTCTGAAATCAGCTCTCCCGAAAAACTAACTGTTAAAATCGCAGAGTGTTTGGATAATGCAAACGCAGTTCCTATGTTTTTACTTTCGAGAATATACTTCTTGTAATCATCTGCCAAGTATTTAAAATCAGAATGCTCGAATGCATATCTATAGAAACTGTTTTTAACTTCAAAAGAATATACCTTGTCGAAAAAGTCTATTCCTTTTTCAGCTGCATCGGCATACACGTTAACCATAGGATGATCAAAATACGGCAGGCGGAAACATACAGCCGTTGGCAATGAATTGCTTGCTATCCAAAAAGTGAGGTCTTTTGAACCACCAGTAAATATTACAATAGCGGCTCCTCCATCAAAGGCAATATCCAGTTCGACCAGTTTTTCAGATACAACGGTCACTACTTCATAAAGTTCATCACTCTTATGCATTGCTAAAGAACGGCTTCTAACTTTTTCCAATGCTGCTTCAATCTGCGCTTCTCTTGCCTGTGCTTCGGCTTTTTGAAGATCAATAAACCGGGTATAAGTTTGATCGAATACTTTTCCAAAACGTTTGAATATATCATGTGCATCAGGAACGGGCTCGTAAGTGATGAACAATAAAAATCCTTTAGAGAAATAAGCATGATGCATAATCTGAAAGGTTGGCAAAGGATGACCTGCTTCAATGATCGAATCAAAAATTTCACCCACTACCGGAAGTGTACGCATATACTGATAGTGTGCCACTAATTTTTTACCCCCCATTTCCACTACATGAAAGCTCTTGCCTTCCTCGTGTCCCTTCCGCATTTCAATAAATAGTTCATCCTCTGTCGTAGGTGCTTTAAAAGGGGGTTGTAATATTCCTTCACTGCTCATCCACAAAGTGATAGCTTGCTTATCTTCATCCCAGATGCAATAACCGGCAGCGAAGGCGGGCATACCTAATGATAGCACTTGTTGGAATAGAATTGTTGCAGCACCAGGTAATTCATCGCTTCGTTGCATCGCCATTGTTCTGGCACGTACTCTTTCTAATGCTAGTTGTACTTGTGATTCTCTTGCCTGTGCTTCGGCCTGTTTTAAATCATTAAAACGGATATAGGTTTGTTCAAATACAGCTGCAAATCTTTTTAGCAGCTCAAATGTTTCATCTGATATGTTTTTATTGGAAGAAAAGGATAACCATCCTTTTGAAAAGAAAATGATATTGACGATCCATTTGTCTTCAGGAAATTTTACTTTCTTTTCAAAAAAACTATTGCGATGTTCATTATAGTCTTTCAATTCCTGTCCTTCAAACTCCAGCTTCAATGATTTGCGTTTTTCTCTCCATGCAGCAACTCCTTTAGCCATTACGTAAGGATCATCGATCGGAACATTCAGCGTATACGTCAAATGATGGCCTTGAACAGTTGTCGATAACTCAACAAATCCCGTCTCCTCATTAATGATCCCAATAGAATTCTGTACAGTCGTCTCACCCAATTCTTTTACTTGTTGAAAAAGCAAGTAGGAAGTTTCAGGAAGCTCATCACTTTTTTGCATTGCCATCGTTCTTGCACGAACTCTTTCAAGAGCTAATTGAATTTTTGCTTCTCTCGCCTGTGCCATCGTTTGTTCAATATCCATGTATCTTTTATATGCCAGCTCAAACACTTTCACAAAACGCTGGAATAAATTCAACTCATCTTTAAGTAACGGTGTATAAGTAGAAATGCCCAATGCTACGGGCCCGAGTGAATGCCAATAATAGCTCAGTGAATTTGTTTTTTCAAGGAAGCGGTCAATAAAAACATTGGTGGTCTTTTGGTAAGCGATCCAGTCTTTTACTTTCTTTCCCTTGATATGAGTACTATAAACTTCACCTTTTCCACTCATCATTTTTGCAGCAAACGCTTTAGCCACTTTATGATCCGTATAAACCGTTTCGGTAATTATTGTTTTTTTATGCTTTGCATAATATTCATAATTCATGTAGACACCCTTGCTCTCATAGAAAATTGCCGTCTGCACGTTCCGGATCTCATTGACACCTAATTTTTGTAATTGAAGAGAAATGGTTTTGCATACTTCCAGCATATCAGCTGGTTTTTTCATTTTCAAAGCAACGACCCTCACTCTTTCCAGGCCGGCTTCAATTTTTAATTTTTGGGCATTAGCTGCAAGTTGCTGTTTCAGTTCAGCATTTCGTTTGATCACTACATTTTCCTTGCGGCTATTCATAACTGTTATTGATCGATTGGTAATTGAATCACAAATTCGCTCCCTTCACCATCTTTTGTCTTTACTTTTATTTCACCACTGTGTGCTTTTACAATATCATAGCTTAAACTCAACCCTAACCCTGTTCCCTGTCCTGTTGGTTTTGTTGTAAAGAATGGCTGAAATATTTTATCCAATACTTTTTGCGGGATGCCGTTACCATTATCTTTTACAGAAACAACAACTTTATCACTTTCTTTTTTTGTTGTTACTGTCACGGTTGGCTCGTAGCCGTTTGCGAGTTGCTTCTTCTTTTCTGCCACAACATAAAATGCATTAGTAATTAAATTCAGGAATACTCTTCCAATTTCCTGCGGAATGACGTTGACCTTGCCGATCTTTTCATCAAAATCAGTTTTCATCGTAGCATTAAAAGATTTGTCTTTTGCTCTTAACCCATGATAAGCTAATCGCAAATACTCATCTGCTAATTCATTTATATCGGTCGGTTCTTTTACACCACTGCTGCTTCTTGAATGTTGCAGCATGCCTTTTACAATTGCATCTGCCCGTTTGCCATGATGATTTATTTTTTCTTCATTGCTGATAATATCATTTGCAATAACTTTTACTTCTTCAAGATTTCCCTTTTCGATCTCTTCTTTCATTTCAATCAACAATTCTTTATTTACATCAGAAAAATTATTTACGAAATTCAATGGGTTTTGAATTTCATGTGCAATACCTGCAGTGAGTTCACCAAGGCTTGCCATTTTTTCTGACTGGATTAATTGCTTTTGTGTAACCTGCAATTCGGACAATGCATCTTCGGCACGTTTCTTTTCTGTTTGCAGCTTTACCAGGTCTTCTTTTGCTTGTACTGCAAGTGCTTCTGCAAGTTTTAGATCATTGAAACGGGTATAGGTTTGTTGAAACACTTTTCCAAAGCGCATAAGTGTTGCATTCTCCTCATCTGTATAAGGAGTACCTGCAAAATTCTCTATGTACAGGCAAACATTATCTAACAACACGGTTGAGGCAGCAAGGCCGGGACAACTAAAATAAAATTTCTTTGCTTCCTCGGTTAATCCGGGGACGTACTCAAAAAGTTTTTGATAAAATAAATTTTTTTCTTCAAAATCCAGGTTGGTGGCAAAGAAATCTTCTCCATTTTTCTTTGCTTCATTAAAACGATTGTAATAGATACAATCAAAATAAGGAATTATTAAATGCGATGGAACGCCTAACTGGTCAGCTATCCAGATATCATAATCATCCCTTGCCTTGTAATCCATAACAAACCCTGTATGTTCGATATTAATATTCAGGTGAACAAATTGTTCGTACACAACCTGGATCACATCTTTGAGCTCTTCACTTTTTTGCATGCCCATTGTTCGGCTTCTCACTCTTTCTAATGCCGCTTCTATCTGCGCCTCTCTTGCTTGTGCTTCGGCTTTTTGAAGATCAAGGAAACGGATATAAGCCTGCTCAAATACTTTAGCGGCCCTTTTAAGTACGTGCAGGTTTTCTTTAGGGAAAAATTCTCCTTTCCAACTATCCACCAGAAATGCAGAATTTTTTTCAACAAATAAGCATACAATATGACGGTCCATTTGGCGTAGAACTTCACGAGCCTGCTCCGGTATTTGCGTCAAACTATTATTAGAAAAAAGATAATTGAAATACTTATTCTTTTGTTCAACTGAATATTCCTTGTTGATAATATCTATCCCCTCAATCATAGCCTGCCAGCCGTCTTTCAAAAGAGTATCTTCCAGCATCATTTGTTTATCATAAGGCAAGTCGACCATTTGTGGATCTTGAATCGTGTTGCCGACCCATAAAACAGAATGCATGGATTTTTTATCAAACAGCTGGATAGCTACTGTTCCAGGAAGAACATTTAATTCATTTAATTTTTCAAAGGTTATAGCAATTACTTCTTTGAGTTCTTTCGAGTGATGCATTGCAAGGGATCGACTCCTGATTTTTTCAAGGGCAGCTTCAATTTGTGATTCTCTTGCCCGTGCTTCTGCTTGTTTTAAGTCGTTAAATCGTGTGTAGGTTTGATCAAACACTTTAGCAAAACGGCTAAGAATACTAAAAGATTCTTCGCTTAGCCTCTCCTGACCTCCGGTTGTCATGCAACCAAAATTCTCAAACGATGCGGCTAAATGTGCAGAGTCAAAAGATTTCATGTACTGAATAGCTATTGGTGGCAATTTGGATAGTTCCGTTTTATTGAATATAAATTCATCCCAATCTTTTTTTATTTGCCCACCTAACAAGTATTCCCATTTTTGTTGCCGCTCCTCCCACCCTTTTAAATAAGCTAAATGTGGTGGATGTGTGTGATATTGAACGTAAAAGCCCTCATGAAACAGATCATCTTCCGGACTTCCCATCCACCAGGTTGCTCCTTTTTGTTCATCAAAAATCATAATGAAGCAGCGGTCGAATGAAACATCCAGATGCTTTAGCTCAGAATAAACAGATTTAATAACAGAGTCCAATTCTTCTGACCTCTGCATGGCCATTGTTTTACTTCTTACTCTTTCCAGAGCAGCTTCAATCTGTGCTTCTCTTGCCTGCGCTTCGGCTTTTTGAAGATCAAGAAATCTTGTATAGGTCTGTTCAAAAACTTTTGCAAAGCGTTTGAAAATATCATGCATTTCAGGGAAATGCTCATAAGTAATGAATGTCAGGTTGCCGTGTGAAAAATTAGCAATATGATCAATTTGAAAAGTGGGAATGCTTAAGCCGGCATCCAAAAAGTTTTGCAACTGTTTTCGCATGCCTGGAATTGATATCATATACCGGTAATGATCCGCTTGAAGTTCACCCTCTTTTTCATACACAAAGAGTTCATCACCTCTTAATCTCGATTCGTTCATGGAAATAAAAACCGGGTGCTCCGTTAGTGGAACCTTGCAAGGCGCAAGGATCTCTCCATCCGGACCACCAGGATACCAGGTAAATTCATTATCGCCAATTTCCCAGATACTAAACCCACATACCCATTGTGATACACCCAACGCTTTCACTTGTTGGAATAATAGGGTGGCCACCTCAGCGAGTTCTTCACTTCGCTGCATAGCCATCGTTCTTGCACGAACTCTTTCCATTGCCAATTGTATCTGTGCTTCTCTTGCTTGTGCCTCTGCTTTTTGGAGATCAAGAAAACGGGTATAGGTTTGTTCAAAAACTTTTGCAAATCGTTGAACGGTAGAAGCATCTGGATTAGAAAGAGATTCAAAACCGCCGATTTGAATCATTCCATTTTTTGTAAAAGCACAAGACAAAACAACTCTTTCCATTTCCATCATAGGTTTTTTCACCGGCTCGGGAAGATTTTTAAAATCAGTTAATGTAAACCATAGTTTATCATAACTTCTTTTTTCCTCACCAGCTAATTCAAATACTTTATAAGGAATACCCTGACGAAATGTATTTTGAAAATTTTGATAAAAAGGGTGATCAAGATTGGGAACATGATAACTCTCAGGCAATATTTCCTGGCTAAAACCTGACAACCAAAATTCAACTGTGGAATTTACTTTATCAATAAGCGCTATAGTACAAAACTTAATATCAAAACCGATATGTTGCAATTGTGCAAACAGCACAGCCACCACTTCGCGTAATTCATCACTTTTGTGCATAGCCATTGAACGGCTTCTTACTCTTTCCAAAGAAGCTTCGATCTTTAATTCTTCATTTGCTTTTTCGATCTTTTCATTTAACTCGGTCAATTCTTTATTTCGCTGACTTACTACTTCTGCTTTATGAGAAATTTCCAGATTGGCTATTTTTTGGTTTATGCTGTTTTTATGAAGCTCCTTTTCTATTTGAAAGTGAGCTTCCAGTTGAACAAGCGATTCTTTAAAATTCCCTTTTTGCTGATAATACTCGTGCAAATTATAATGCGTTTTACTTAAAAGGTCCTGTGCCTTTACTTCATCTGCGATTTTTAATGCATTAGTAAGCCATTTAAAAATTTGATGATCTTCAACATCATTACGGTTCTTATATAGCTCGGCAAGAAATAATAGTACTTCTGTTTCTCCTCTTTTA
The DNA here is from genome assembly GCA_044867875.1 of Chitinophagaceae bacterium. GTDB lineage: Bacteria > Bacteroidota > Bacteroidia > Chitinophagales > Chitinophagaceae > VBAS01. The sequence continues at coordinate 19,613 of JBIOVR010000420.1, read as the reverse complement.
TCTCCCCTTTCTCTTCTTATTTCAAGGCTTTTATTTGAAAAATCTGCGGCTTGTTTTATATCACCAGCCTGTTCATAAATTTCACCAAGATGAAGCAAAGCATTTGCTTCTCCTTTTTTATCACCTGTAGCCTGGCATATTGCCAAACTTTGTTTGCAATGATCGATCGCTTTATCAAGATCATTTAATTTAAGATAGGTAAACCCGATATTATCCAGGCTCCCGGCCTCTCCCCATTTGTCATGCGATTGCCGGCGTATAATTAAACCTTGCTGATAAAGATCCAATGCTTCGTTATAATTGCCATTGTCAAAATAGATGGAGCCGATGATATTAGTAGCATAGGCTTCCATCAAGGTAAAGTTCATTTTTTTGGCAAGTGAAAGTGTCTTGTATAAATAATCCAGTGCATTTTCGTGATCGCCGAGGTGCTTGTAAGTAACACCTAACTGGTAACTGCATGTTATTTCAATCTCCTGCGAATCTATTTGCAGAACTAATTCATTTGCTTTAAGCAAGAGATCTAATGAAGCGCCTAAATTTCCCCAATTACGTTCTATGATCCCCAGGTATTCGTAAATAACAGCTTGCCCTTTAAGATCATTCAATGATTGAAATAAAGAAAGAGACTCTTTTAGAAGAGGAGCGGCCTCGTCATTTTTAGAAAACCGGACATATGAAAAACCTAATGACCGGAGACCCTCCGCTAACCCTTTAGTATAATTAATACTTCGGGACAGTTTTACTGATTCCTGGCTCAATTCGAATGACTTAGGCAGATCAGTTACCCTCACCTCCCATGCATGCTGGTTGAGGTCATCAATTTTCTCTTTAAGTGATGCTATAGCAGTTTCGTTACTCATTTTTGGCGAATGAGAAATTTATGTTTGTTGTAGTTCTTCCCGGGCTTTGGTTGCTGAAATTAATGATTTCTTAAAGACTTATAAAATAAAGGAATAGGTAAGAAATTGGAGAGTTTTCTGCTGCTAAAAAAACATCAATTAAACATCGAAAAAAATAAACTATTTCATATAGAATTCCCAGGAAATTCTATCAGGGTCCTTGAAAGCAACATACAATTTATTTAAAGCTTCGTCTAATTTTACACCGGTGTTCTCAACACCTGCATCCGTTATCTTTTTTGTAAAACGATGGAGTTCTTCTTCTGTTTCGCAGGTAATGGCAATATGATCAAGCCCCACTTCAAAAGGACTGAATGTTGAATATTGTTTATCTCTTGGATCCGCTTTTTTAAATGCTATAAAAACACTGCCGGTCAAAAAGATTATCAGGTCAGGTTTTTCCATCACCAGCTTCCAACCCAGCGCATTTCCATAAAAATTCTTCGTGATATTAAAATCCATTGAACGCAGGCCGATGTGATGAATGTAACTTTTCATCGGGCTTGCATCAAAATGGTTTTCCTGTTCTGTTATTTTCCCTTCTTCGTTTATTATGAAACGATCTGCTGCTCTAAGCTTAACGCCAAGAACTGCTATTGTGAATTCTGCTTTTGTAATTAATTCCGTCAGCGATTCATTATAATAATGATCGATAATATTTATAACTACTCCATCTAATGCCGGCTCTAGCGGTTTCCACCATTGTTCAAATACATTTTGTTTTCCTTTTATAGGATTTTCCGAGCCACCGGGTGCAAGTGGTGCTCTGAATGCAATGTCATCGCTGAAAGGAATTGCAGAAAAATTTTTATCCCTTAATGCCTGGAAATAGGTTTCTGAAATTTTTTTCAGTTGCTCTTTGGTGTGCATGGTGGTGGTTTATCCTTTAAATTTAAGGATATGTTTTATAAAAATTAGTATCAGTGTGTATATAGCTGGTGAACGGTTTCCAACTGCAAAACTTCAACTGCTTTTTCATAATATTCTTTGGCTCGTTGGGGGGAGCTGCCAATACAAACCACTCCTATTTTTCCAAACTGTGATAAAGCGCCAATAAGATGAAACATTACCCCTTCTTGTAAAGTACCATCATAATGCAGATCATGAAGCATCGCTATATCAACAAGATCTGGTGGAGTAAGTCCATGAAACTGTTCACTGCGAAGATTATCCGAACAGAAATAAAATCGTTTTTGCCCGGTAGCAGTAAAGTATTCTCCGTTGCTTGCATCATAATCGCCATCAGTTAAAAACTGCAGCATGATATAAGGGTGAGTAGTGCCACCTTTTCTTAAATTAATTTCAATGGGATAATGCGTCCACCCGTTTTTATTTTTTACAGAAATAAAATCCACTGCAAATCTTCCAAGTACTCCTTTATCACGCAATGCCTCTGCTACTTTTATTCCCATTTTTCCCAACTCAATTGCATATTCCGGATTCGCAGGGAAATAACCGCCAAGAAATACCTGTCCGCTTTCACCTCCCAGTTCCTGATCATGTGTTGAAATAATAACACATTTGCCCTTTGGATTAACGCGGCATTGAACAGATGGAGATGTTTTGATCTCACCTTCCACAAACTCTTCCACTATACCTCCCATCCTGGTAAACTTTGCAAGAAATTCATGTAAATCAAGATCAGTAGCTACAGTTTTCAATCTTGCATAGAGATCGGTATTTATTTTATCACTTAGATCGTCTTTTTCTTTTATACCCTCATAAGAAAAGATCGCATTGCCATCACCGGAAAAACCATCATTTAATTTTACAACAGCTTTTCGTAATGCGGGGTTTTGCTTTTTTAATTCAATCAAAGAATTTATTATCTCTTTTTCCGTATAAAGATCTTCAAACCCTTCTGGTACATTTAAGCCACATACTTTAAAAATTTTGCGACCATTACTTTTGTTCCCAAGGCTAAAAAGATCGGGATCACAACCATAAATAGGTATCCCCAGTTCTACAGATAATTTTCTTTCTTTCTCCGTAACATTAAAACAAGCCATATGTGCAATATGATTATCGGGAATGGATTGCTTTATTCTTTCGATCAACCTTGGCCTTTCAATAATTTTTTCAGTTAACGACCTGCCTGATGAATCATAACAACTTAACAGGTGTAATCTTTTTTGTGCATGATGACCGGTAATGCCGGGAAGTAAATGCAAATAATAATCTATGATAACCGGGTCGATCGGCATGCTTGTTACATAAACAACATGAGTCCGCGGCATACGCAGCAGCAGTAAAAAGCATAGCAATCGTTCTTCATAGTGAGTTATTCCCTGGATCTTGGAAAGTATTTCCTGGTCCATAGTTAGTGAGGGTATGATCACTACAGTTTTGGGCGCCAGTTTATCCGGAAATACTTTATCAAATTGCTCTGCAAAACAGCTTTGAATTTTTTTGAATCGCAACTTTTCCTCCTCTGATCCCGGAAGCAATTTGTCAGCCCCGTTTGCTGAAGTTGGAGAAATTTCTTTTTTACTTGTCGCTTCCATAATTGACCTATGCTGTATTATAATTGTTACCCGTAAATTGCACTGATATTTATTATCCCTCCTGGCCAAGCCAAATTGCACCCCCAATACTGCTACGCTTTGCACCGGTAACGGAAGATAAAAAATTATATTCTTCCCGCCAGCGAAGAATGCCCATAAATGATACACATATAGTTTTATTTAACTCACTTAAGTTTTCTTCTTTAATTCCCAGTTTTTGCGAAGCTGTTTTATAAAATTCCCCATTACCACCGAGTGCCATATCAAGTGCAGTAAGATCTGTGATGACAGGCAGCCCGGTTACTGCAGCAACTGAAGCCCCGCTAAACAATGCACCGGGTGATTCCGGATACACAGCGATCAGGGCAACCTGGTATTGCAATTTATTTTCTTCAATAAATTTTTCAATTAATGAAACACTGTTTCCTGTGGGGTATAAATTATTTGCTTTTAATGTAAATGTCCATGCCCCGGCATTTTCATGAAACTCGGAAAAAGCAATTGAATACCCGGATTCGGAAAATAAAACTCCCATTGCACGATAAACCATTTTGATTTTAGATTGCGGATTTAAGATTTTAGATTTGTAAAAGTACCGCTTTAGATCTTGGGCAAAGTCTTTCTCAATCGTAAATCTAAAATCAAAACTGTGATTGTAAATTTAAGCGACCAACATTCTCTTGTCAGCAATTGGGTAAGCGAACTGCGTGATCTGGAAATTCAACAAGACAGGATGCGATTTCGCCATAATCTTGAACGTATTGCCGAAGTAGCAGCTTACGAGATAAGCAAAGTTTTACCTTTTATAGAAACGGAAGTTGAAACTCCACTGGGCACGGCTACAAGTAAAGTTTTAAAAGATCAGCCTGTACTCGCAACTATTCTTCGTGCTGGTTTACCAATGCATAATGGTTTGCTTAATTATTTTGATAAAGCAGATAATGCCTTTGCAGCTGCTTATCGCAAACATGAAAAAGATGGAACATTTGAGATCAGTCTTGAATATATGAGTTGTCCTGATCTTGAAGACCGGATCCTTATAATTTCTGATCCGATGCTGGCTACCGGTGCTTCACTTGTAAAAACAATTCACTTTTTAAAAGAAGAAGGCCCTCCAAGAGAAATACATGTTGTTTGCGCTATTGCCTGTACTGTTGGAATAGAATATGTAAAAAGAGAAGCTCCCGCGGTTACGATCTGGTGCGGCGATATTGATGAGGAATTAACAGCTAAAGGCTATATTGTACCGGGTTTGGGTGATGCCGGCGATCTTGCCTATGGCTCTAAAAGTCAGTCTTAAAAGCAGCTAATTTTAAGTTTCAAACGTCTCTAAAAAAATGTACATTTACTATTCTATTTATTTGTGATGAAGAAACTCCTCTTAACCCTATTGTTATTTTCAAGTATTGCTTCTGTATCCTTAGCACAGGATCCTAACTTCTCACAATTTTTCGCTTCACCGCTGACCTTAAATCCTGCTTTGACGGGTAAGTTCGATGGTAATTTTCGTCTTGCTGGTAATTACAGAAATCAATGGCCTTCCATAAACAATGCTTTTGTTACTAAAACCGGCTCTGCAGATTTTCATTTGCTAAGAAATAATTTACCTGAAATTGATCGTTGGGGTTTCGGTGTATTATTTATGAATGATCAAAATGGCAATGGAGCTTTACGCACCAACCAATTTTCACTTTCTACTGCTTACCATAAAGGACTTGATGAAAACGGTTATCATCAAATTGGTGTCGGCTTCCAGGGATCTTACACAGATAAAAGTCTTAATGTAAGTATGCTTGATTTTGAAGATGAATTAACCGCACTTGGATTTACCGGCAACACCAGTGAAATTTTTACACAAAGTGATCTGCAGGTAAAATATATGGATATCAATGCCGGTATATTATATAATGGAAGCACTAATGGTTATAATAGTTTTTATCTCGGCGCTTCTATGTATCATATCAATCGTCCGAAAGAAACTTTCCAGGGTGGCGAGTTTTATTTGAATTCAAGAACGACTTTGCAAGCCGGTGGTAAAATGCCAACCAATCAGTATAACGCCTTTCATTTTAGCGCTAATTATAGTTTCCAGGCAAATGCTAACAACCTGATGTTTGGCGGTGCTTATGCATTGAATCTAAATTATGATGAGGAAAACCCTGTAAATATTTATATGGGAGCATGGGCAAGATTCAATAATGTTACGGATGCAGTCATCCCCTATGTCGGTTTAGAGTTTGGCGACGTTATGATCGGTGCTTCTTATGATGTAAACATTTCGAGCCTGCAGCCTGCATCCAATATGCGTGGCGGTTTTGAGCTTTCTGTTATCTATATTAAGAAACCCGTTGACAGGGAGCTGAAAAAACTTAACTGTCCAAAATTCTAATTCAACACAATATTTTTTTATAAAAGCGTTGCAATTTGCAGCGCTTTTTATTTGTCATAGAAATTTTTATCTTGTTCGCAAATTCAACCCATGAAAAAAGCAACCACCTCTTTTTTTCTTGTATTTCTTTTTTTTGCCTCTCATGCGCAAATGGAAGTTGGCTATAACACAACGGATGTTGGCGCTGAATTTCAATGGTATAAAGATGGAAAATTTATTGGGCTTCATTTAGCTACAAATGCAAAACTTCACCATTCCTTTCATGCCACGATCGGTTATTATATGGCAGGCGATCCTACGGCTGCTTTTTATTATAATATAAATAATGGCGGGCTGGGTGTTGGATTGGGCTATCGTTATTATACGGGTCTAAGACCTCATCGTTTTTTTATTGGAGCAAAAGCAGATCTGTTTACATATAAAGTAGCACTGAAAACACAAACACTAATGGTTGATGGCCCCCATACATCCATGATCTTCATTCCTTCCTTACAAACAGGCTATATGATCCTTATTAATGATATGTTTTTTATTACTCCAACAGCAAGCATTGGATATAAAATGAATCTCCAAAGCGAAATGAGCTTAGATGAAAAAAAAGCAGTTGGGCTGTTTGGGATAAGTTGTGGCTTTAAATTTTAGTCTAAACCTATTGCCGAAGATTTAGAATTTGCATAGACTTGAAAAAGGGTGATTAGTCATAACCGCTTTTAATAATGGTTGAGATCATTTTAAACCGGCCGTTTGGCTTTATGAAATTTGGCGAATGTGCAGGTATTATTATTCCCTGGCCTGACTCGAGTAAATTTGATTCTTTATCAATAACGATCTCCGCCTTGCCTTCAAGGATCTGTACAAATGTGTCAAATGGGGATGTCTTCTCTGTTAACCCTTCGCCATTGTCAAAAGACATTACGCTTATATTGCCGGTGGACTTTTTGATGATCGTTTTGATCACTACAGAATTTGTCATATACTCAATAATTTCAACTATGATATGGGCTTTTGATTTCTCCAGCTCTGAACTATCTGCTTTTTTATCCTGATCTTTCATAAAGATGCTGTTATTGATGCTTTTTATTATTTCCAACGGCGGAGGTGATCTTTCTCACATTTAACTTTAAGAATAAGACAAAGTATTAAGTAGAATAAAAAGGGCCAGGATAAAGATCCGGCCCTTTAATTTTATCCGCTAAACGCTATATTCCTATATTAAAGATAAGTAGCTGGTTCGCTGTGATTATTATACGATTTTATGTTTATCTTATATAATTCACACATTTCATTACAATGGTAAATTCTACAAAATCTTCTTTCCCTGGATAACCCGCACTAATATGACTATTACAGCAATAACAAGCAGCACATGAATGATACCGCCTGCATGAAATGCAAAATACCCTAGCAGCCAACCAATGATAAGGATAACAGCAACGATGTACAATAGATTATTCATGAATTTGTATTTTAAGATTTAATCTCCCTGCTAAATACGATTTACAGCAATTCAATTATTTTATGCAGTTCTTCTTTGGTTTTTCCCAGTTTAACCTGGAGCTTCCCGAACATTTCTTCTTTCTTACCCTCTGCAAATAACAGATCACTATCTATAAGAGTAGCAAATTTTTGTTTGAGTTTTCCTTTCTGTTCATTCCAGTTCCCTTTTAATTCGATAATGGTTGCCATTTTATTTTAAATTTAATTTTTTACAAATAATATTGTAAAGATGAATTTCTTTTACCCTGTGACTGTTACAGAATTGAATAAATAGTTTACATCATTCACATATTATTGGAAAAAGATTTATTGCTATAAATGAACAGTCCTTGTAAAAACAAGGACTGTAAACCAAAACCAACGTTATAGAAAATCAATTATATGTGCTTTATACATTTCCAATTTTAATTCTTCCTTTTTTGAATTGTAGAATAAATAAAATCCATCCGGAAGTTCAAGCATTAAAATTATTCGCAGTCATATTACCGTATAAACTGAATATTTTTCCTGTACTCACTGATCGTATGTAATACTTTAAGCTTTTGGATAATTCTATTTTCCAGGTCGCGGTGAAACTTGTTCTTTTTAACTTCACTCAGTGCATTTTCATAATTTATAATGGCTTCATCAAAATGCCCGTCATTTCTCATATCTAAGTCCTTCAACAAATAATTCAACAGGCAGATCTTTTTTCTTAAGAAAAAGTGAACTGATTACAGAAGCTATTAGTAATGTTATCATAATAAAAGGCAAATATTGAAAGAGTGTCATAAAAGCATTTTATACTATTTGTATAAAGATGGGGGCATTTACATTCATAACTGTTACAGGACTGAAGGAGAATGTTACATCTTTCACAGGTTTTCAAGCATGTTAAGTCTTTTCTCACGAAGCTGTTTAAAGTGCGATGGAGTAAGCCCCGTTACTTTCTTGAACTGGGCGGAAAGATGCCCTACACTGCTGTAATGCATCAGGTAGGCAATTTCAGTAAGGTTAAGTTCATTATAAACCAGTAGTTCTTTTACACGTTCAATTTTATGGGCAATAATGAATTTTTCAATTGTAGTACCCTGCACTTCTGAAAAAAGATTTGCGAGATAAGTGTAGTTGTGGTTTAATTTCTGGCTTAGATGATCAGAAAAATTGATCACCAAAGGTTCTTCTGAATAATGGATCAATTCAACAATAACATTTTTTATTTTCTGGATCAGCACACTTTTTTTGTCATCCAGTAATTCAAGACCGGATTTCAGCAAAGCCTCTTTGAACTGATCATGCTGTTCCTCTGAAATACTTTCCATGATCTCCGCTTCGCCCAATTCCACAACGATATAATGCAATCCCAATTTTTCCAGCTCCGCTTTTACTACCATTTTGCAGCGGATGCAAACCATGTTTTTAATATATAATTTCAAAAGATCTGTTTTGTTAGTAAAATGATTCCGATTTCTAATTCCTGTTAATGAGTCACGATACTTTGCTGCCGACAAAACCACCTTGAATTTACTTAAAATTTTCCATACCTGGCCTCTTTGTGGATTCATTAACCGTTTATAGACCAGAGTGAAAAAAAACCGCCTTGATTAATCAAGGTGGCTCTAGTTTTCAAAATCAATAATTATATTTTACCAGTTGCCCATTACTATCATAATAGAAATATGTTGGTTTCCCTCCTAATATGTCTTTGACCCGGAATATATCTTTTACAACATTTGGCACCTCAATTTTTATAACATCGTCCAACCTTGCTTCCGGGCTGCGTTTGAAGATAGCATCCAAAACATTCCGCGGCATTTCATTTCTTGTTACCGGTGTTCTTGTGTCTCTCCTTTCTCCATTTGCATGGTACAATGCAGTTGATCTGTAAAATCCATTTCCAAAACTTGCTGTCCAATCGCCACGGTATTTACTCCAGCTAACATTGGTTGCATTAGGATAATCTCTTTGAAATGCAGCTCTTACCTTAGCCGGTTGGTTTTTAGATGGCACCGGCCCTTTGCCGTTTTTATCTGAAGTGCCATCCCAAACTTTTTTACTATGCTCCGCTCGCTGATTTTTTTCATTTGCGTCTTTGTCTTTATGTTCGCTACTTCCCTGCTTCGCAGTTTTTTCGTTCTTTGATTTATCATTTCCTTTTCCGTTATCGCTGTTTCCCTGGGCGATCATTGTTAAACTAAACATGAATCCAATACTTATCAAAAAAAACTTTTTCATATTATTATTTTTAAAACCTGTAACCTAAAGAAAAGCCAAACCCTGTATTCTTAGCAGATGTTTTATCATTCGATGCACCTTCATATTCAGGGTTGATCTTAGTAAGACCTAATTGTGTATTTAATTGAAAAGAAACTTTATTACCAAATTCATAACCTACCAACATGTTGGCTCCTGCATCCATCGGCCTGATATAAACCACATCATCCGGATCGGAACTCTTCACTGTTTTTTGAAATTTTATTTTTTCATTTAGGCCGGATCCGCCTCCTTCATAAGTTGCCTTACCACCGATACCGAATGCGACATAAGGACCAAAGCCCAATAACAGGTGTCCCTTTCCAAGCATGGGTTTGTAAAGAAAATTAAGAGGTATTTCCAGGTATGAAATTTTTATAGTTGTATTAAAAGATTGTCCAAGAATAACATCTTCACTTTTTGCTCCCTTTATAGAATAAAGCAAACCTGGTTGAAAATAAAAATCAACTCCCACTGGAATTTCTGCATTGATACCGATATTAAAGCCGGTCAACATATCATTTTTTAATTTATCGTCATTTTCATCCCTACCATTAATATTCTGAAAGTTTACTCCGGCACGAAGACCAAAACTTGTACCACCTGTATGAGATGTTTTTTGCTGTGCCTGGGAAAAAATTGTTCCTAAAACCATTACTGCAATTAAACTGATTCTTTTTTTCATTTTATTTTGTTTGATCTATCCTGATAAAAATTTGTTTTTAAAACTCATTTGATAAATGCCATGTGGTCTTTTATTATTTACCACCATTCTTTTCTGCTTCTCTCGCTGCCTCTGCTTTCATCTTTTCATTAGCGGAAATAACGAAATCCACCCGGCGATTTTGTGATTGGCCGTCATCGGTGTCATTGGTATACCTGGGCAGCGTTTCACCAAATCCAATAATAGTGAGTCGTGAAGTAGTGACCCCATTTCCGGATAAATAATAGGAAACAGTAGAAGCTCTTTCTTCTGATAATTTCTGGTTATAACGAGTAGTTCCTTTACTGTCTGTGTGTCCCTGTACCTCAATGTTTGTATCAGGGTATTTTTGCAGAATGGCTAGTAATTTATTTAAGTTAGTACGGGCATCAGTTGTAAGACCGGATTGATCGAAGCCAAATAAGATCTTACTGTTAAACTCTATAACGATCCCTTCTCCTACCCTAACCACTTCTGCATCCGGAATTGCTTTCTTCATTTCTTCTGCCTGCTTATCCATTTGGTGACCGATAACTGCTCCTGTCACTCCACCTGCCGCAGCTCCAATAATAGCACCCATCGCTGTGTTACCAGCTGCTTTACCAATAACTGCACCTACAGCCGCACCACCGGCTGTTCCTATTACAGCTCCTTTTTGTGACTTATTCATTGTTTTACATCCTGCAGAAAAAATGGCTACTACTAAAAAACTGGTAATTAAAATTTTTATCGTTTTCATTTTGTTTGTTTTATTTATTCATACAAATACTACATTTTATCTTGTTGCTAATGGCCTGTAATATTCCATTGCCTGCGGCATATATGATTTGATATTTGCAATTCTTGTTTCATCAGAAGGGTGACTGCTTAAAAACTCAGGTGGCTTTGCTCCGCCGGCTGCAGCCATTCTTTCCCAAAATGGAATTGCTTCCTGTGGATTGTATCCTGCCATGGCTGAAAAGTAAAGCCCGAATTTATCGGCTTCAGATTCTTCTTTGCGTGAAAAAGGTAATGTTCCTCCTACGGTACTTCCAATACCATAAGCCGTCATAAAAAGATTTTGTGTTTCGGCTGGCTTACTTGACACGGCTACCTGAAGCGCAACACCACCTAATTGTTGTAATAAAGCCTGGCTCATTCTTTCGCTTCCATGTTGTGCAACTGCGTGGGCAATTTCATGTCCTATTACAACAGCCAATGCAGCTTCGTTTCTTGTAATGGGTAATAAACCGGTATATACTACCACTTTCCCGCCGGGCATGCACCATGCGTTGACATCTTTATTATCTACCAGGTTAAATTCCCACTGGTATCCTTCCAGGATCGATGCCTGGCCTTTACTATCATAATATGTTTTAATAGCCGCAGCAATACGGGATCCTACACGGCGAACCATTTCAGCGTCTTTATTGGTGCTTGCGTTGACAACTTTATTGGCAGTCAAAAAAGTTTGATACTCTTGTTTCGCCATGGATTGCAATTCAGTCTCCGATACCAGGCTTAATTGTTTGCGACCCGTTACTATGTTTTCTGCACAACTGATAAAAACAAAAGCAACTAAAAGGAAAGTAAATATTTTTTTCATTTCTAAATTTGATTTTATAAGAAGGATGAAATTGCTGCTAAAGCAACTCATAAAAAGAGAAACGAAGATGATCCTCTTTGTGCAGATGAGTGTTACACAATTAAAAAAAATAGTTGTAAGATTCACTTGTTAAATACAATGAAAAGACTGGTAATCCCTGAAATGTGTGAATTATATAACATATTTATCAAATCATATAACACAGTTGCGAATATTGCGGCTCAACTTTATAAAGCAGTTTTAGATAAACCCGAAGAAAATAAAAAACGAGATACCGAATATTTCGATGATCCGACACCCTCCCTGAATACAGAATAACTTAGTGAGCAATACGCTCCGTTAGCCTTTAGTGCCCTTATGTATAGCCACCCTGAAAGTAACCCAGGGTGGCTTTCTTATTTTCAGAATTCATGATAAACACTTCTTGCAGCTATGGGGTGATTTCCTTTTACATTACCTTTTTAATTACGAATGATAAAAAATTATCAAACCCTTTTCCAAAGACGATATATGAATGATGTAACTTATTTAAATGATTGTATAACAATTATACTAAGCGGCTGGCAGACCTTTACCACGACAGAGATGACCAGAAATTTGAAATATAACTCAGATTAAATTAAAATTATGAAACGATATACTTACGCTGGATTTATTGTTCCCCTGGTCTTTTCAACTATTTTACTGATTTCAGCATTTATTCTTTTATTCAGTTATTTCGGTTGAGTTAACAGCGACCAATCAAAAAACTCGTATTAACTAAATCAGAAAAAATATTTGGTGGAGTATTTGAAATCATTGTGACTTATAATTTTAAAAAACAGAAAGCATGATTCAAAATTTGATCATAGCATTGAAAATAACACCTGTATTCTTAGGAATAATCCTTACCACAATTGGATTGCTTATACTGGTATATATCATAATTGTAGTTGTCTTTAGTAAAAAGGTCCGCAGTTAATATCCAGATTGTTGGTTTAGTTTATTATCGATTAAAGCAAAAAATAAAATTTTGATTATCAGTTTAAAGAATGGTTTTGCAGAAGCAGGTAATGCTACATTATTTATTGCACGGTTTTTTAGGGAAGCTATTAAACCGCCTTATGAAATAAAAGAATTCATAAGGCAATGCTATATTATAGGATACAAATCCATCCCGTTAGTTGCAATTACCGGTTTTATTATGGGATTGGTGCTGACCATCCAGTCACGGCCTACATTGGCGGAGTTTGGCGCAGAGTCCTGGTTGCCAGGTATGGTTGCACTTTCATTGATACGTGAAATTGCACCTGTGATCACCGCATTGATCTGTGCCGGAAAAATTTCTTCCGGTATCGGCGCTGAATTAGGATCTATGAAAGTAACAGAGCAAATAGATGCGATGGAAGTGTCTGCTATTAACCCTTACAAATATTTAGTAGTTACAAGAGTACTGGCTACAACACTCATGGTGCCGCTGTTAGTTGTATTCGCTGATGGTATTGGAATATTAGGCGGCTATGTTGGAGTTAATATTCATAGTGATGTTACTATGTACCGTTTCTTTTCACAGGTACTGTCCTCGCTTGACTTTTTAGATATTGTACCTGCCACTATTAAAACTTTTTTCTTCGGATTTTTTATTGGATTGATTGGTTGTTACAAAGGATTTACTGCAGCCAATGGCACTGAAAGTGTCGGCAAGGCTGCTAACTCAGCGGTAGTAACAGCATCACTTGCAATATTTATTATAGATATGATGGCTGTACAATTAACTGATCTTTTTTTCTGAAATAAAATGATACAAGTAGAAACAAATACAATAAAACAAAAGGTTGCTGATCACTTAAACCCTGAAATAAATACTAAAGCCGGGCCTGTGATAAATATAAAAGGCCTGTATAAATCATTCGGAAAAAATACAGATATATTAAAGGGAGTAGATCTTATTGTAAAAAAAGGTGAGAACCTGGTAGTATTGGGGAAGTCGGGATCTGGTAAATCAGTATTAATAAAATGCCTGGTCGGATTAGTTAATGCCGACAAGGGCGAATTAAAAGTTTTTGATACAGATATTGCCAACTTGGATAACCAGCAACTAAATGCAATAAGAGTCAGGATCGGTTTTCTTTTTCAAAATTCAGCGCTGTATGATTCAATGACGGTAAGGGAAAATCTTTTATTCCCTTTAAAACGTCATTCAAAAAAATTAACAAGCAAGGAAGCAGAACATTCAGTAAATGAAGCATTGGAAAGTGTCGGGCTAAAAGAAGCAATTGATAAGATGCCTTCGGAATTATCAGGTGGTATGCGCAAAAGGATCGGGCTGGCACGTACACTTATTTTACGTCCTGAGATCATACTTTATGACGAACCAACTACCGGGTTAGATACTATCACTTCCAGGGAAATAAGTGAATTGATATTGCACATTCAAAAAAAATATAAAACAACCTCGATCATCATAACTCATGATATGGCTTGTGCAAAGCTTACCGGAGACAGATTGGTGATCCTAAAAGATGGAGTCATGGTAGCAGAAGGCAGTTATGAAGCATTGGAGAAAAGCAACGATGCATGGGTGCGTTCATTTTTTATTTGATCATTTTATAAAAAATTAAGTTATGAGAAAAGAATCTGGGTTCACATGGAAATTGGGAATCTTTGTAATACTGGGGTTGGTGCTGTTTGTTTCAACTATTTATTTTGTTGGCAAGCAAAAAAATATATTTGGAAATACTTTTCATTTAAAAGCACTGTTCAAAACAGTGAGCGGTTTGAAAGTGGGAAACAATGTTCGTTTTTCGGGCATCAATATTGGCAATGTAAATGAAGTGGAATTGCTGACGGACACTTCTGTAATGGTGGATCTTGTGATCAGAAAAAAATACCAGGAGTTTATTAAAAAAGATGCAAGAGCAAACATTGGCTCCGATGGACTGATGGGTGACAAAGTATTAACCATTTCTCCCGGTACATCTGATAAAAGCCCGGTAAATAACGGAGATATTATCCTGACAAAAAATGCAATTGAAATGGAAGATGTAATGCTGAGCGCAAAAAAAAGTGTGGACAATGCCGGCATTATCACAGCACAGCTTGCAGAATTTACCACTAAGATGAATACAGGAAATGGTGCGCTGTCAAAACTGATCAGTGATGAAAAGTTCTCCAACAGTCTGCAAAATACACTTGTCAACCTGCAAACAGCTTCACATGAGTTTGCCTTGTTTACAGCCAAACTTAATAGTGGAGGATTGAGTGAATCCCTTGACACTACCATGCGTAATATACAGGGAGCCACAAAAGGGCTCAATGAAAATATGGAAGCTGCAAAAAGTAATATTTTATTAAAAGGTTTTTTTAATAAAAAGAAAAAAGCAGAGGCTAAAAAAGCTGCTGAATTAAAAAAAGAAGAAGACAAAAGGATAAAACAGCAACTTAAATTTACAGCTGACTCAATAAAAAATGCCACACTAATAATTCCGGTAAAAAAGATACCAGAAGGTTTATAAACCTGGTCGAGATCTCTTATACATTGAGAAATTTGCTCCCTTAAATGTGTGAATCATGTAATTTATTTTAAAGACTGTGTAACACTTCTGCCTGAAGGAGTGTTCAACTTTGCCGGATAATAAATTAATCATTAATAAAACAAAAAATCATGCGCCGCCGTATTGGTAATAAGATCAACATAACTATTAATAATCTTACGGTTAGTTACAGTGACCATGGACCCGATGATGCTCCTGTTATTATATTCATCCATGGATTTCCGTTAAATAAATCTATGTGGAATATACAGGTAGAAGCATTGAAGGAGAATTACAGAGTGATAGCGTATGATATCCGCGGACATGGAAATTCTGATGCGGGTATTGATGAATTCTCTATTGAACTTTTTGTTATTGACCTGCTACGTCTTATGGAAAAACTAAAGATTGAAAAATCGATCCTCTGTGGTTTATCCCTGGGTGGATACATAGCACTAAATGCCGTTCTAAAACATCCCGATCGTTTTGATGGGCTTATTTTAAATGATACACAATGTATAGCTGATACACCCGAAATAAAAGAAAACAGGTGCAACGCAATTATTAGCATTAAAGAAAAAGGAGTAGAACAGTATGCTGATGAAATTATAAAAAAACTTTTTGCACAGGAAACTTTCACAAAAAATAAAAATGTAGTTGATGCTGTAAAAGAGATGATCATAAGTACTCCAAAGCAATCACTTTGCAATACCCTGCATGCTTTGGCAGAACGCAAAGAGACCTGCGACCAGCTATCGGAAATAAATATTCCCGTACTTATCATGGTTGGCCAAGAAGATAAAATAACACCAATTGCCGCTGCGCAGCAGATGCACGAAAAGATATTGAATTCGAAACTGGAAATTATTCAACAGGCAGGTCATCTAAGCAATCTTGAGGATCTAACTGCATTCAATACTCATCTGGTGAATTTTTTAGAGACCGTTGGCAAAAGATCTTTTTCTTTGAGCGATATAGATGGGAATTAAGTTACTGATTGCAAATTTTCATCTTGGTGGCAATGACTGTTTTTAGTAAAAACGCCATCTTAATCCGCACTAATTCATCTGAATTCAATTAATGTGTGAATTGTGTAACTTATTAGAAGTATTATATAACACCTCCTGGGGCAAAATGGCTCAACTTTAGCAGCACCCGTTATAAAAAGAGGAGTTATTTGAAAATATTCATTAAACACATGGTAAGCAACCGCTGTAAAATGGCGGTGAAAGAGGAGCTGAGAAAGCTCGGGCTGCATTTTATCGTCGTCGATTTAGGTGAGGTAGAGATCATGGAAAATATTTCTGCGGAACAACGTGAGCAAATGAAAGCTGCATTGTTGATCTCAGGATTTGAGTTAATGGACGACAAAAAAGCTATACTGATTGAAAAAATTAAAATTGCAGTTATTGAACTGGTTCATCATTCAGATGAAAACATTAAAATAAATTTCTCTGATTTTCTAAGTGAAAAATTAAACCACAATTATACGTACCTGGCAAATTTGTTTTCTGAGGTCCAGGGAACCTCGATCGAGCATTTTATCATTGCCCATAAAATTGAGCGGATAAAAGAACTGATCATTTATGACGAGTTGAACATTACTGAAATTGCATGGAAGATGAATTACAGCAGTGTGGCTCATTTATCCAACCAGTTTAAAAAAGTTACGGGTCTCACTCCTTCACATTTCAGACAACTGAAAGATAAAAGACGAATCTCGATTGAAGACATCGGTGTGCTGCCGAAAATTTTTGGAGCAAATGGGATAAATTAAAACAAACCAATTTTATCACGACAAATATGACAAAATTAAAAAAATCGGATAAAGATGAGTTACTTATAGCTCTTAAAGAACTTGCTCTTCAAAAACAAGAGAAAAATAAACTATCAGCCGAGTTAATCATTGCACGAAAAGAACTTGCCTTTCAAAAAAAAGAGAAAGGAAACCGGGCAGCAGAGCTAGGAATTGCCAATATAGAACTTGCCTTTCAAGATGAAGAAAAAGGGAAACGGGCGGCAGAGTTAGGAATTGCTAACAAAGAACTTGTCTTTCAAAAAAAAGTAAAAGAAAAACGGGCAGCAGAGTTAGTCATTGCTAACGAAGAACTTGTTTTTCAAAACAATGAGAACCAAAAAAGGGAAATTGCAAAAAAAGAACTTGAAGCATACAGCAATTCTGCAAAATTAGCTTCCCAATATTCTCGTAGCCTTATTGAAGCAAGTCAAGACCCATTGGTAACTATAAGTACTGAAGGTAAGATCACGGATATGAATGAAGCGTTGGCGAACATTACAGGTTTGACACGTGAAAAACTTACCGGCACTGACTTTTTCAATTATTTTACCGAACCACAAAAGGCCCGTGAAGTTTACCAGGAAGTATTCGCAAAAGGTTTTGTGACAGATTACCCACTAACCATAATGGATCACAAGTTGACAGATGTATTATTTAACGGGTCTGTTTATAAAGATGAACAGGGGAAAGTGCTTGGCGCCGTTGTGGTGGCAAGAGATATTACTGAACAAAAAAGAATTGAAAAAGAATTAATAGAAGCAAAAGTGTTTGCTGAGCTGGCAACATTAATTGCTGAAGAAGCAAAAGCTAAAGCCGAAACCGCTACAGGGATAGCAGAAGATGCGGTGAAAGCAAAACAGCAGTTTTTGTCAAACATGAGTCATGAGATCCGCACACCCATGAATGCGATCATCGGCTTTACAAAGGTGTTGTTGAAAACTGATCTGTCCGCAAAGCAAAAAGAATATTTGAGCGCCATAAAATTAAGTGGCGATGCATTAATTGTGTTGATCAATGATATACTCGACCTGGCAAAAGTAGATGCAGGAAAAATGACATTTGAACAAACACCGTTCAAAATGGCCTCATCCATATCGGCCATGCTTCATATGTTTGAACCAAAGATCCAGGAAAAGAATTTAGAGCTGGTAAAAGAGTATGACAACAAGATCCCTGAAGTGTTGTTGGGCGATCCTGTGCGTTTACACCAGATCATTTTAAATCTTGTAAGTAATGCGGTAAAATTTACAACAAAAGGAAAAATTACGGTAAGCGTTAATTTAATTCATGAAGATGAACAGAAAGTTACGATTGAATTTGCAGTGACTGATACAGGAATTGGAATACCAGCAGATAAAATAGAAAAGATCTTTGACAATTTTCAACAAGCATCCAGCCATACATCAAGATTGTATGGAGGAACGGGATTAGGCCTTTCAATTGTTAAACAGTTAATAGAACCACAGGGTGGAAGCATTCGTGTAAAAAGTAAAATTGATGAGGGCTCAGTTTTCAGTTTCACTTTAGATTTTCAAAAAACAAATGCTGAAGTGGAAGCAGAAGCAGAAATACTGGAGCTGGATCCGGAAATTAAAAATATTAAAGTATTGGTGGTTGAAGATATTGCCCTCAACCAACTACTAATGAAAACATTGCTGGATGATTTCGGATTTGAACAGGATATTGCTGCCAATGGAAAGATAGCGATCGAAAAATTAAAGTCTAAATCTTATGATATTATCCTGATGGATCTGCAGATGCCAGAAATGAATGGGTTTGAAGCAACAGAGTTCATTCGCAAAACCATGAATTCTAAAATTCCCATAATTGCTTTAACGGCCGACGTAACCACTGTTGACTTGGCAAAATGCAAAGCGGTTGGTATGAATGATTATATCGCAAAGCCAGTTGATGAGAGAATTTTGTACAGTAAAATAATAGGGTTAGTAAGAAAGCCGTCACTGATAAAATATTCTGACGATAAAGGGAATGAAACCGCTCAAAGTGAAAAAATAAAATGTACTGACCTTGCTTACCTGATCCGCCGCACCAAATCTGACCCGAAACTGATGATGGAAATGATCTCACTTTACCTGGAGCAAACTCCACCCCTGATCACTATAATGAAAAAAAGTTTCAGGGACAAAGACTGGGGTTCGTTGCATACAACTGTACATAAAATGATCCCTTCTTTTTCAATAATGGGTATTAATACCGATTTTGAAAACATGGCAAAAAAAATTCAGGATTATGCAATCACACAACAATTGGCAGATGGAATACATGACATGATTTTACAGCTTGAAAATGTTTGTACACAGGCATGCAAAGAATTGACAGAAGAATTTCATTCGCTTAAAAACTCTGGTTCATGATACAAGAAAACAAAATACACCTGTTCCTGGTTGATGATGATGCTTTATTTCTGAAATCATTGGAAATTGAATTTCATCATCATACCGAATTCACTGTTGAAACTTTTGCAACAGGT
>JBIOVR010000419.1:0-11401 GCA_044867875.1 Chitinophagaceae bacterium | reverse complement strand
CCAATGTGCCTTTTAAAAATAATAGTTCAGAACTGAAACCCGCCCAGTCAAAAAAACCTTTGGGATTTATATAAACCTTATCAGCCACATTTGCTACATGATATGATTTTTGATTCATCATTTCGCTGTAAGCGATGATGAACTTACCGGACCTTTTAAAGGCAAGTAATGCGTTTCTTATTTCTTCAGAAGTGGCAAACCCATTTGGATTAAGTCCGCTTTGCAGGTAAATGCCTTTTATTTTATCATCTTTTGATGCTTTCTGAATAAGACGTACTACATCATAAACACCCGGCACACTCAGCTCATCATTGCTGCTGAGAAGAGCTAACGGGTTTTCCTGTTTTTGCTCCTGGAAAGATTGCCCGATATTAATAACCAATACTGAATTCTTCTCCACCAACGGCGCATCACTTTTGGCAAAACCCGCGATCAATACAAGGAAAAGAAAAAAAGCGATGACAGAAAAAATTATCAATGCCAGCAATGAAGCGAAAAACATTTTAAAAAACCCACCCATATCAAATTATTTAAGACGGTAAAAATAAAGATATTTGCGCCTTCCCAAGTTTGGAATTATGAGAACAGCGTATTTATTGATAGGAGGCAATTTAGGAAATAGAAAAGAGAATCTTTCAAAGGCCGTCTCATTGATAAATGAGCAATGCGGACCTTTAACAGAATCTTCATCAATTTATGAAACGGAAGCATGGGGAAATACTGATCAGCCATCCTTCCTGAACCAGGCATTGGAAATCTCCACTTCATTAAATGCCCGCCAGTTAATGAGAAAAGTATTAAAGATCGAAGAAGAAATGGGTCGTGTACGAAAAGAAAAACTTGGACCAAGGATCATTGATATTGACATTTTACTTTTCGAGAACGAAATTCATGATCTGCGTTTTTTAAAGATCCCGCATCCTGAAATGCAAAACAGGCGTTTTGTTCTTGTGCCACTTGCAGAGATCAAATCCACCTTGCAACATCCCGTTTTAAAAAAGTCAATAGCGGAACTGCTGGAAGAATGCCCTGATAATTTGGAAGTAAAAAAGATTTCGGAGTAAACGATCGTTTAGGATTTTGCGGATTTATCCACAATCTATTCTTTGTTCAAATTATAAATTGCCATTTCAATTATTTTGCAACTCTCATCAGCACATCATCATATTGGCACATTAGCACATTAATCAATGAATTATCATTTTATCACCATAGAAGGAAACATTGGCGCCGGCAAAACCACTTTATCACATTTGCTGTCCCGGCACTTCAACGCCCGGCTCATCCTTGAAGAATTTGCTGATAATCCCTTTCTCCCTAAGTTTTATGAGAATCCAAAACTATATGCATTTCCACTTGAGCTTTTTTTTATGGCAGAACGTTATAAACAACTCAAGGATCTGATCCAGCAAAAAGATCTTTTCCAAAATGTCACGATATCCGATTATCTCTTTACCAAATGTTTGCTGTTCGCCAAAGTAAACCTGCCGGATGATGAGTTTCGCCTTTATCAAAGATTGTTTGAGATCATACATCAGCAATTATTGCAACCGGATCTGCTTATTTATTTACATACTCCCGTAAGCCGTTTACAAAAGAATATTAAAAAAAGGAACAGGGCTTACGAACAAAATATTCCGGATGAATACCTGTTTAATATTCAGCAGACATACACGCATTACATCAAAGAACATAATATAAAAACACTTTTTATTGATGCATCCAACGCCGATTTTCTCGGCAATGAAAAGCATTTGAAAGTTGTTATTGATGCATTGGAAAATGACTATGAACAAGGGCAGCATTATTTAACGTTACCATAGGGTCAATTCGCTAAGAAGAATCAGAAATAAGGAATTAATTGAAGAACGTAATAATAAATAGGGAGTTTTCAGTTTTTGCCATTGCCCGCTTTCTTTTCATCGCCGGACTTCGCATGTCGCCTGTGTTATTAGGTTGGAAATTGTATGAAGTAACCGGCAGCAAACTTTCGATCGGCATACTTGGATTAAGTGAAGTGATACCGGCGGTGTTGCTTGCACTTCCGGCAGGTGTAAAAGTTGACAGAAGCAATAAACACAGGTTGATCAGTATTTGCATGGCTTTATATTTTCTATTAATGATCGGTTTGCTCATCGTAACATCGCAATGGTTCACATCATCATCAAAACAACTAATACAATGGCTGATCTATGGGCTTGTATTTTGTACGGGAGTAATAAGAGCCTATAGTTCACCCGCCATCAATGCATTTCTTGCACAATTAGTACCTCAGGAATCATTGGTAAGAGCTATATCAATAAATAGTATGACATGGCTGATCGCTGCAGTAACGGGTCCCGCACTTGCAGGTTTGTTATTAGGTTATACAAATATTACAGTGGCATTTATTATTTCATGCAGTGCAATTCTTATCGCATTATTTTTATTTCAATTAATAAAAGCAAAACCGGTAAGCTGGCAATCCGGAAAAACCACCACATGGGAAGGCGTTAAAGAAGGATTGAATTTTGTGCTTCATAATAAGCAGCGGGCATTGCTAAGTGCTATCAGCCTGGATATGTTTGCTGTTTTGTTTGGCGGCGCAGTCGGCATCCTGCCTGTGTTTGCTGTTGATATTTTACAGATCGGTCCTGAAAAATTAGGATGGCTGTATGCTGCCACTTA
The DNA here is from genome assembly GCA_044867875.1 of Chitinophagaceae bacterium. Lineage (GTDB taxonomy): Bacteria > Bacteroidota > Bacteroidia > Chitinophagales > Chitinophagaceae > VBAS01. The sequence continues at coordinate 8,734 of JBIOVR010000419.1, read as the reverse complement.
TCTCGGCAACTTTATCGCCATTGGATTGCTCATTTCAAATCCATTAAAAAATAAGCAAGGCAAAACATTGCTTTATACGGTAGCTGGCTTTGGTATTTGTATTTTGATATTTGCGATCTCAAAAAATTTCTGGCTCAGTTTTGCTGCTTTATTTATCAGCGGTCTTTTTGATGGCGTCAGTGTCATCATTCGGGGCACTATTGTACAATTGTTTGTGCCCGATGAAATGCGGGGTCGTGTCTCGTCGGTCAATTCCATTTTTGTAAACTCATCTAATGAACTTGGCCAATTTGAAAGCGGTGTTGCCGCATCCGTTATGGGTACAGTGCCATCAGTTATTTTCGGTGGCTGCATGACGCTTCTTGTTACAATTGTAACATGGATCAAAGCACCGACATTGAGGAAGTTTGAATATTAAACCCCCTGTCCCCCTAAAGGGGAGACTTAGATTGTTAATGCACTTAATTTTCTTAATTTCATAACGACAGAAAGTTTTTTAATTATGTAGCCAGCGATATTGCTACTATTAAACTTCTGTTGTGTCACTCACTTGTACGTTTTGTATTTCTATTCAGCAATCATGATGTTTCATCCCCTCCCTGGAGGGGAATCAGGAACAACAAATAAAGAAATGATGCAAGGAGTGGGCAGAAATCTTGAAACAAGAAATTAAAAATAAGAAAACCAAAACAACGCAAAACTCTACTCATGGATCGTCGCAAATTCGTCCAAAACTCCGCCCTTACATTTGGTGCACTTACTCTTGCTCAACAAAAAATATTTTCAGCATTATTTACAAAAGGAAATGGAGCTGCTCCTCCCTGGATGTTTCATATGCTAACAGATAAGATCGGTGTATTTACCGAAAGTGGCGGCACGATCGCATTCCTGATAGATAAGAAAGGTGTTGCCGTTGTTGATGCGCAGTTCCCGAACACTGCTCCACATCTTATTAGCGAACTAAAAAAGAAAACGGATGCTCCCATAAAATACCTGATCAATACACACCATCATGGCGATCATACAGCCGGTAATATTTCATTCAAAGGTTTGGTAGATCATGTGGTGGCACATGATAATTCGAAGAAGAATCAAAAACGTGTTGCTATAGCCAATAAGAATCTTGATAAACAATTATTACCCGACAAAGTTTATGCTGAATTCTGGCAAGAGTACATTGGCGAGGAAAGTATTGCCATGTATTACTGGGGAGCTGGTCATACAAATGGTGATAGTCTTGTTCATTTTGAAAATGCAAACATTGTTCACATGGGCGACCTGATGTTCAATCGCCGTCATCCGTTTGTTGATCGCAGTGCCGGTGCAAACATGGGTCATTGGATGAAAATTTTACATAGAGCCGCCCGTCATTTTGATAGTAGCACAACTTTTATATTCGGTCACTCAGCCGATGGTTACAATATTGTTGGCAATACTGATGATCTGAAAAAATTCAGCGACTATCTTGGCGCTGTTCTCACATTTACCGAAGGAGAAATAAAAGCCGGCAAAACCAAGGAAGGATTTTTAAAGAACACCACGATACCCAACGCCGGAGAATGGAAAGGCGATGGCATCTCAAGACCGCTTGCTGCTGCATGGGATGAGTTGATGGCGAAATAATTTGTTCAGATTTGCATTCATTTTAATGAGACACTTAATAATTCTTAATTTATGTATTGTGTATAATTTATTTGGATGAAAAAACCTAAACCACCCAAAGCTCCTTGGAGAAATCGATTCTTAAATGTCGTTGAAAGAACTTTCATTGAATTAAATATAGAATTTAATAACTACTCGCTTGGGCAAGCAGCGAACGCCGAAACTAAAAAACGGATTTTTGACTCAACAGTTCAAGGAATTGAATTTGCCGATGAGTTAACAGTTTGTTCAGCCATAGTGAATGATTGTATGGCTTCTCCAATAATGAGTGGCGATGTTGAAAAACATTTGGAAAAAGATGGTCAACCTGAATTAAAGTTTTATAAGGTTAATCGAGAGACACGTTATAGTGAAGAGCACAAGCACCGTGTTGATATTACTGTTCAAAGAGTAAGTTATGAACAAATTATCGAGAAAAGTGGTGGAAGGTTAACAACTGAACAGTTTAAGAAAAGCAAGGAATCGGAAACAGTATTTATTGAAGCTAAGAGAGCAAAACGTTATCCTAATTCAACACTAGACCAAATAGAAAAATTTGATACAGGTTTGACAGCGTCTTCATTTAAAACTGACACAGAATATCGAGTAAATAAATACTCACTAAAAGGGCGGTTTTTTTACGTTCTTGTATGGGGAGTTTATAATTCTACCGAAAAAGATAATACGCCAAAGAATTATTTAAAATCCTTTCGAAAATCTACCATATTCACTATAAAGCCCATTGATGTTGAAATAAGATGGATTCCGTTAAGCTGGAAATTAACAAAATCTCCAAAACCGCCTTCAAAAAATCAGGTAGTAGAAAAATGGTGTTGGATCTTATTAGCGCAGATTTCGAAAAAATAAACTACGCAAAAAGTTGCATTGCCAAAATGCCGGCGGAAAGAAAACGAAGTAGCCAAATTACCCCTTGGATCTTGCATTTAACCGTTTAATGGGCCTGATTTATTTTACTTGTCAGATATTTATCTAACATCTTACCTTTAACTATCATTAAAACAAATTTTATGAAAATTAGAAATCTTCTCATGTTCTTGTTTTGCATCGGTATTGTATTGCCTTCTTTTGCTCAAACTTCAGATGCCGAGGCAGAAGCCATCGTGAATTTATTAGGCGTGCAGAAAAAAGAAGCGATAGCCAAATTAGTATCGGTAACCGGAAAAGATTCCATTGCATTCTGGAAGCTTTATGAAGAATACAATCAAAAAAATATTGCTACCGGAAAGCAACGACTCAAGCTATATGAAAAAACAGCCCAGGCTTATCTAAGTATGACACCTGCCACTGCCGATTCACTGGCAAAGCAATATTTTGATAACCGGTTTGGACAGGAAAAAAGTCTGGAAGAATATTACAAAAAGATAAAGACTGCAACAAATGCAATGATCGCTTTTGAATTTTACCAGGCAGAAGTTTACCTGTTGACACAGATCAGGGCTCATATCATGCAGCAAATTCCTACTTATGGACAGTTCCAGGCTGCAATTAATAAGAACAAATGATAACAAAACAGTAGAACAAAATTCTGCGAAAGTTTGCTGACTCTTTGAAACTTTCAACTCTATATAAAACCTATGCTACACTCTATTTTGTAGCATAGGTTTTATTTTTGCAAAATGAATTCAAAACTCAAATATCTATCGCCTATACTCTGGACAAAAGACCTGGAGCAAACTATTTCATTTTATGAAACAGTGTTAGGATTTAAAAAGCAAACTCAATTCCCAAATTATGTTTCGCTGACAAGAGATAATGTTGAGATCATGTTCGTGCTACCAATTGATGAACCGGAAGATTGTAAGGATCCAAACAATAAAGAGGAATTTTTTCCAAAGCCCCAACTCACAGGAAGCATTTATATTACTACAGAAAAGGTGGATGACCTCTGGGAAAAAGTAAAAGATAAAGTAAAAATTATCAGCACCATTGCTGACAGAGAATATTGGATGCGTGACTTCTCCATACATGACAATAACGGATACGAACTTGTATTTGGTGAAAATATCATACCCGATCTCAATAATTTCTTCCTCGAGCTATATAAGAATTTCAATGACCGAAAAATTGACCGGGTTATTTCATATATGACAGACGATGTAAAATGGGCCAATGGAATGGACGGAGATTATGTATATGGGCATGAGGCAGTGAAAGACTATTGGACAAGACAATTTACAATGGTGAGCTCAAACGTATCTCCATTAGAAATTGAAGCAGGGAACGATATCGTCAAAATAAAAGTTCACCAGGTTGTTCATGATCTGAATGGAAATCTATTAGCTGATGAATTTGTCTACCATATTTTTCATCTACAGGAAAATAAAATTGCGGTATTTGAGATTGGTGAAAAGATCAAAAACTGATCACTTAATAATTTTTCAAGTATAGTACTTCACGCCAACAACCCAGGCAGATAAGTTTCCATAAATTCGTTGTGTAAAGCCAAAACATGCTTGCCACTAGAAAATACTTTATCGTCCTCATAGTTTGCATTCAATGCTTGCAAAGCTCGGCTAAAGATTATCCTGCTTCCTTATTTGGAATAAATTCTGATGGAGTTACTCTTAATACCCGTTCCATACAATTCGCTATTGATTATATCCATGAGCTTGGTGGTGGCAGACTCGTGTTTGATGTAGGAAGATTTCTTTCGGGCTCTGTTCATCTTAAATCAAATGTCACCATTCATTTATTAGAAGGTGCTGTTTTGCTGGGCACATTAAATCCACTGGACTATGATAGGAAAGGATTAACTGCATTTATATTATGTCATGATCAGCAGAATATCGCTATTACAGGCAAAGGAGTTATTGATGGACAAGGAAGAGAGGTAGCAAGAAATGTTGTTGAACTGGTTCACAAAGGACTTATCAAAGATGCTTTTCGCAACGATCGTCCCGAAGTACCAATAAGACCAATGCTTATCTATTTTCGTTCTTGCAAAAATATTTTCATAAGTGGTGTTACCATGCGGAATGCTGCAGCATGGGTACAGACCTATGATCAATGTAAAAACTTGCATGTTGATAGCATTACTGTTGACAGTCGTGCTTTCTGGAACAATGATGGAATTGACATAGTCGATTGCGATAGTGTGGCGATAACGAATTCCTATATTGATTCAGACGATGATGGTGTTTGTTTGAAGTCGCATGATTCAACGGGTGCTAATTGCCAAAATATTCTTGTAAGGAATTGCACCATTCGTTCCAGCGCAAATGCTATCAAGTTCGGCACTGCTTCACTCGGAGGTTTTAAGAATGTAAAGCTGGTAAATATTAAAGTATTCGACACTTATCGTTCCGCAATTGCACTCGAGGCTGTTGATGGAGGATTTGTAGAGAACATAGAAGCTGACAGTTTCTTAGTATTAAATACAGGCCATGCTGTTTTTCTTCGTATTGGCGAACGTCGTGCCGGTAAAAAAGGAAGATTGGAAAACATAAGAATAAAAAACTTTACAGTAGAAATAGCTGCTACAAAACCCGATGCCGGTTATGAATATGAAGGGCCAATAGAAGATATGCCAAGAAATATTTCCCCGCCAATTGTAATTGCAGGTTTACCAAGTAACATAATTAAAAATGTTTCTTTCACTAGCATTGAAATAAAACATCCGGGTGGCGGCAATCCCCAGTTTGCAAAGGTTTCATTGAATGAATTAGATAAGGTTCCGGAAATCCCTGCTTCTTACCCTGAATTTTCAAAGTTTCTCGAATTACCTGCATGGGGCGTTTACATACGTCATGCAAGCGATATAAAGTTTAATAACATAAAATTATCCTGCGGAAAAAAAGATTATAGAACTGCCATTGTGCTTGATGATGTGCATCATTCTGAGTTTATATCCACAACTGTTAAAGAACCTGAAAATAAAAAAACATTGTACCAGCATAACACAACTGAGATTATTATTAAATAGAGTTTTACCATTGGTGATATGAAATGACACATTTCTAAACTATGTCGCCAACACTTATATTCTTTCCTGACTATAATTCTCAATACCTCTTTTGTGGTATTTGTCATGGTTAAAAACAATCATAACTTTCAAAAAAACTCAATCAGGCTCTTTTAATTATTACAATATATTTTGTTTAAAAAAATAAAATATTACTAAAATGAAACCTTATCGAATCTTAACATTACTCGCATTTTATTTAGTACTAATAAATATATCTTTTGCACAAACGGTCAACTTGACTTTGGTAAAAACAATAGAATCTCCAAGAAAATTTATTCCGGGAGTTGAGGATAAAGCTGGGTATTGGAAGGATTATGGTACAACAGAAGCATTTGACTTTTATCCGGCGACAAATTCGTTTGTTGCTCTTATTAAAGAGACCAACGGCCCTGCCAGGTTGTATTTTTACAATATTGTTACTGGCACCGCACTGCATACAGTAATTATTACTAACAATATAAACACCCATTTTAAGGCAATGAAATTTTCCCCTGATGGAAAACTAATCGCAATTCCAATGGGCAAGGAAAAAGAAATAACATTATGGGATGGTTCAGACGGAGCTTTAATTGGACGAAAAAAAACAGACGATGAAGCAACCAATGTGGATTGGAGTCCTGATGGAAAAACCTTAGCGGTGGTAGCAGGAAAGTGGATTGAAATTTGGGGCGTTGATACCTTTGAGAGAAAAAAAACTATTAAGGCAAGTAGGGCAGCAACTGAATGGCCATCTGTCGCTAATTGGAGTCCTGACGGAGCGTATTTAGCTATTGGCACAAATAACCCAGCACTATATATTGGAAAAAATGGAACCCAGAGTTCAGGGTTACAACCTAATACTAAAGGAAGTATTTATGTTGCAGAATGGAATGCAGGTGGAAATATGCTTGCTACGGTAGGCTTTGGTTCAAATAGTAATATAGCAATCTGGAAAGATCCTAAAAACGCAGTTGATTTTCCTTCCGAAAAAAAATATGAGCTGATCAGGACAATCGAATCCACGCCAAATACATCTTGGAATAAATTGATTTGGGATCCTTCTGGTAGACTAATCATATGCGGGGACAATAAAAAAAATCTTTTTATATGGAATGCCGCTTCGGGACAAGTTGTAAAAACATTTCAGCCGACTAATAGCAACACAAGTGAAGTCAAATGGAAAGGAAGATTTTTAGTTACTGTTGGCACTTATCCCGATAAATTTTTCAAAATTTGGCGTGCCGAGATCAATTGATCATAATTATATTTTTCCGCTGAGTTTCTCCAGCACATAATAAGTAATGGGACAAAAAGTAGAATTCTTTAATGTCAGCTCTTTTCTTTTTATGATCACATCTTCATCAGTATAAGGAAAGCGGCGGCAATCGGAGGGCCGGTCATCATAAATAGAACAGAAATTATCAGCGCCAAGAAAAGGACAGGGCTTTTCATTTACCACAAAGTCGCCATCCTCATCTACTCTCAGGTATTTATCAATAAAATCAGATTCACGCAGACCCAGAACCTTACTGATTCTTTTTATATCAGGTGTTTTAAATCGCGGTGAATAGTTTTTACAGCAATTGGCGCATTGGAGACAATCAATTTTGGAAAAAGCTTCTTCATGGAGGTCTGGCAGGGCTTTCAGCACTTTGTTCTTATCCGCCCGATGGAGAAACTGCTTGTACTTCTTCTGGTTATCAGACGATTTCTTCTCCCAATTTTTCAAAATATCCTCTGCCATGGCACAAAGTAACAACCTGTTTTCCACAGTTGAACAATCAGCATTTTATTAGGCTTTGCAACCTTAACTTTGCGGCGCTGAATTATCAATAACAGACAAGGAGAAAACTATGGATCTTTTTGAAAAACAATCTTGCGAATTTATTTCCCGTCACATCGGTCCCGATGAACACTCAACAAAACAAATGCTGAAAACGATCGGTGTGCCTGATCTTGACACGTTGATCAGCAGAACTGTTCCGCCTACCATCCGCATGCAGCATGAATTGAATTTGCCTGCTGCAATGAGTGAGCACCAGTACCTGCAGCATATCAAAGAAGTTTCCTTGCAGAATAAAGTTTATAAAAATTATATCGGCCAGGGATATTATGATACCATAGTTCCTTCTGTTATTCTGAGGAATGTATTTGAGAACCCGGGTTGGTACACACAATACACCCCTTATCAGGCTGAAATATCGCAGGGACGTTTGGAAAGCTTATTGAATTTTCAAACAATGGTCAGCGACCTGACGGCATTGCCAATTGCAAATGCAAGTTTGCTTGATGAAGCAACCGCGGCCGCAGAAGCAATGACGATGTTCTTTAATACGCTGAATAAGCATGACCATATCACTCATCCGAAGTTTTTTGTTGACAATGAAATTTTCCCGCAAACAAAAGATGTTTTGCATACAAGAGCAAAACCGATTGGGATCGAGATTGTAACTGGCGACCTCAAAAAAGCAAACATCGATTCCACTTATTGCGGAGCTATTGTTCAATATCCTAACGATAAAGGCTCGATAGAAGACTATCGTGAATTTATCAACCGTGTTCACGGAACAGGTGCATTTGTTGTTATGGCTACAGACCTCCTAGCTCTTACATTGCTCACTCCTCCCGGCGAACTTGGCGCTGATTGCGCAATTGGTTCTGCACAACGATTCGGTGTTCCTCTTGGTTATGGCGGACCTCATGCAGCTTTCTTTGCCGCTAAAGATGATTTTAAAAGAAGCATCCCCGGTCGTATCATCGGAATAAGTGTTGATGCAAATAATAACCGTGCATTACGTATGGCATTGCAGACGAGAGAACAACATATCAAAAGAGAAAAAGCTACTTCAAATATTTGTACGGCGCAGGCATTATTGGCAAATATGGCTGCTATGTATGCGGTGTTTCATGGCCCCGATGGTTTAAAAAATATTGCAAAGAGAGTTGCTGTATTGACGCAAACTGTTGCCGATGCAATTCAAGAATTAGGATTTGAATTGGTGTCAACAAATTTCTTTGATACTATCACTGTGAAAGCTGATAATATTTCATCAATAAAAGAAAAAGCAGAAAGGCAGCAGATCAATCTCCGCTACATTGACAATAAGTATATCAGCATTTCAATTGATG
>JBIOVR010000418.1:0-5253 GCA_044867875.1 Chitinophagaceae bacterium | reverse complement strand
AGGTTTTTGGATGGTGGCCACTTCCCGCAAAGATCGCAACTACTTTTTTTGTAGTTGCATTCAGCTATTTTTCGCAAAAGAAATTTGCATTCAGGGTTAGCTGATCATTGCAGATTAAAATTCACATTATCTACTTTTATCACCAGGTCGCCATTTGCATTACTTCGTATTATAAAATGATCTGCAAGTGGATAGAACCCGGAAATTTTCAGATCATTAATTGAGCCAATACTTTTAACTCCCTGGATCCATTCTGTATTTAATTGTTTATTGATAAGAATTTTTGCAGTATCAATATAGTTTGAAAGATCAAAATGTGATACCCGGGTTATTTCACTAATGATGCGTTTATTAAATAGCCAATCCGCTGATTTCAATAAAAGACTTTTTGTTTTCACGTCAAACTCAATATCTCTTACTTCGATCATTTTTTTATTTGCATCATAAAAAGGTTTGCCGGTAAAATATGCGATGCCACTATTGCTTCCCGAAAACCCCAATTTAATAATAAGCTTTTCATTTCCGGTTCCATATATCCTGCAATCTTCTACAACAAGTACCTTTTTTGATTTTCCTTTTGAGAGATCAAATTCTTTTCCTTTTAATTGTGCATTTAAAATATTACTTAAGGAATCATAATTTAAAATGGCATCCAGAAAAACATTAAAACCTGGTTTTGAAATTGAATTATCAAGATCAGGAGCCAGCGTCATAAGATCCGCTGTTTTTTCAAAACTAATAACCGGTTTAGCCGTCATTCCAAGAAAAATATTCAAAGAATCATTGCGGGCAACTAAACTTGTAAGCCGGATCTTTTGCGGATTGATCTTTAACCAACCTAGTCCATAAAGGCTATATGATTCATTCAGTTTATTCCATATTTGTTGGACCCGTGGTTTCAGGTCAATAACTCCAAAAGAGTCTTCGATCGCTTTTTTTGCAAGGTCAAGTTCATCTTTTAAACCTTTCATTACTTGGTTTGTAATATCTGCGCCAAAAATGCATACAGTGCATTTATCGATCGGTACCGGTTCTTGCCTGTTTACAGTAAGGTTTATTTTAAAGTCTGATAGAACCTTAACTGTATTTATAAAATTGATCTTTACTTTTCTTTCACCTTCTTCAAACCCGCAACGACAAGCCGGTGTCCATGGAGTTACAACCGTATTGCCAAGACAAACTCTTGTTGACCCAATTATTTTATAATAACCAATGAAACCTAAATTCATTGAACTTCCTGCAGCAGCGAATTGTAATGGCCCACGTATAAATTGGTATTTATACCTGTTAGCACAATCAATCGTGATCCAATCATCCGGCCATTTAGGTGAGGCATATACCAGTGCGACTTTTTTTTCTGCAAGTTGGTAAAGCGGCTTCATGTTTACCTGGATCGGAATATTCAATTCAGACTCAGGTAAAGAATCCATTTTGAAATTTGTTTTTGAAAGAAAAGGTTTGTCGGGAATGATCTTCTTTGAACAAGAAGTTGCCAGCAAAAATAAAATATAAATAAAGAAATAAGTTGGTTTCAAGGAATTGAACATGCATCAAAAATACCCTTAATCAGAAATGAACGAAAGTTTCAAATAACTTTTTTAACAAATCAGTAATTCTACGATTGTAAAATATCCGGAGCGGATGTATTTTGTTCGCTGCTTCACTATCGTATCCGATTATCCCATCCGAAATTCCTGATCTAAACAATATCCCAGTTGAAATTCACATTTTATTTTAACCAAATACTAAAACTGTGATAGCATTAGCTGTATTTATACAACTTCAAGAAATCATGGAAGCGAAAGTTGTTTACCTGCACCCGGACATTAAAACAAAATAACTTTTTCAAACAATTATCGGATTACAAATCAATTGAGTTAAAGATTGACTTTCATCAATCTTTAAAATCCTTCTTTTGGCTGGGTCATGCTGAACCAATTGCCGCAACCATCGGTAATGATGGCTTCAATTCCATAAAATTGTTCTTTCGGTTCTGATTTGAATGTGACCCCTTTTGCTTTTAATTCTTCATAAGTGGCCCTGCAATCAGAAGTATACATGGCACCAGCACCCATTACTCCTTTGTCCAGTAATAGTTTTAGCGCTGCGTTCACATCTTCATCAAAACCATTAGCACCATTTGCAGGAAAAAGAATGATCTCAAGGTCAGGTTGATCGGGAGGATTTACAGTGAGCCAGCGAAACCCATTTTCCATTTTTACATCTGTATTTACTTTAAAACCTAATTTGTTTATGTAAAAATCATAGGCTTTTTCCTGGTCGGTCACGAAGAACGACGTGTGTGATAGTTTAGTGATCATATTTTAAATTTTGAGATTAATTTAATGCAGGTTCTTGTTTGAGTTCGCAATTGAACATCCATTGAATACCAAATTTGTCTACAAACATCCCAAAGCTAGTCGCCCAAAATGTTTTTTGTAAAGGCATTGTAACATTTCCGCCGGAAGAAAGCCTGATAAATGATTTTTCAAGTTGAGTTGCATCATCAATTTGAATTGAGAGACTAACATTATTCCCCTTGTTTATTGATGATGGGTCAAAAGTGTCAGACATATACAACTCGTTTTCTCCGATGCGAAGACGGGCATGCATTATTTTGTCTTTTAAATTTTCCGGTACTTCCATCTGGCCATCACCCATACGGGAAACCATTAATACTTCTGCACCCAATGCTTCCTTATAAAAGTTCAGTGCTTCTTCACAATTTCCTGCGAAGGTTAAATATGTAATTAGGTTCATGATCAATTATTTTAATAAAGTAAAGATAGGATGAGAGATGGGTGAAAGGCTTATTGAATCTTGCTAATGATTATTTATCCAATTTATAGGAATCAACAAAACAATGCGGGATAAATCTTTTTGGCTGTTGTTTGGCTTCTTGTTTTTTCAACCACGCCATATTACGGTAGTAAGTAGGAGCGAAGCCAATTTCTTTTTTAAATAAGATGCTGAAAGAACCGATGCTTTCAAATCCGACCTCATTACAAACTTCGTTTACAGGTTTATTTTCTGCAAGCAGGTCCTTTGCTTTGTCAATTCGTTTTCTTGTTATGTATTGATGGGGAGTTTGTCGGTAAACTTTTCTGAATAAACGATGAAAATGAAATTTAGAAATGAAAGCTTTTTTTGAAACCACCTCCAGGTCGATAGGCTCATGATAGTTCTCGTCAATATACATTTTGGCGTTAACTATGCGCAGGTATGTGTCGTTGGTGAGATTCATTCAGTTCGAAGTTACTAATTGTTGTTGGATGCTTGATAGCAGATGCTAGATTCTTTTCTCAGAAAACTCAAGCAATTTAAGATCCAGCATCCAGCATCCAGCATCTAGTATCGCAAGGGAAACTCTATATGTTTCTCGGATTCTTCCACTGTTTTCCCAGTCTTTCAATCGTTCCATCAACTCTTTCTTTTCTTGTTTCTTCACGTTTAGCAGTAACAACCCATTCGATGAACTCCTTTTTATTAGTAAACGAAAGTGTATTGAAAAACTCCAATGCTTTTTTATTTTTCTTTAAAGCTCCAGCAAGATCATCGGGAAGCTTTACTTCTTTGGTTTGCGGGTTTACCCATTTAAAAATCTCTCTTTCTTCTTTTGGCTTTTCTTCTTTCTTTTTATCTGCTTCAGTTTTTGCACGAAAACCAAATACACTCCATGTATCATCAAAAGAGATCAAGCTTATCCAGGTAACTTTATCACCTTCTTCTAATAAACAGTCCCAGCCTTTATCACGGTTAAGATCAGTTTGCAATTTTGATGTTCCTTTCGGATAATAAACCCAAATGATCACACCGGGCTTTAGCAACTTCATCACTTTACTCATCTGCTTTTCCATTTGTGCACGATTCAAAACAAACCAATGCACCTGGTTATAATCTTTTCCAGACTCAACTACTTTTACTCCTTTGGGCAAGCCATTCAATCCCTTTTGAAATTCGGAAGGTTCATTTACGGTTAATAATGTATCGCCAGCTTGTATCTTTAGTTTTTGAGAAATGGTATTGGCCATATAAATGATTTTATCAAAAATAGATATTCATATCACAAGGCATTTATTGAATATTGCTAAATGCTTGCAATGATCCAGTAAAGCATAAAGAAACATACAACGATCTTTAAAAAAGATCCAAGTAAAAAACCTGCAAAAGAACCTAATGCTGCTTTAAACGATTTATGAGAATCTTGCCCTCCAATTAATTCTCCAACAAAAGCACCGACAAATGGCCCGATGATAACACCCAATGGCCCGATCCAAAAAGCTGCAAGAAAACCAATCGTACATCCCCATGCTCCGTACTTGGTACCTCCGAATTTTTTGGTTCCCCAAATTGGAATGAGATAATCCAAAACCAATGAAACAACAACGACGGCACCAAAGATCCAATACGTTTTTGCTTCAAAAGGATTGGGCTCACGAAATAATTGTAGAAGTAACCCTACATATGCAATAGGCGGACCGGGTAATAATGGCAACAGGCTGCCGACTACACCAATCAGGCATAAAATAATTCCGAGTATGATCCAGACCCACTCCAGGTTTGTAGTTTTTAGTTTATAGTTTGAAGTTAGGGATTTGAAATTTCTTCTTGCAAGAGAACCATATAGCCGAATAGAATTACAGAACGATGAACGGAGCGTCGCAAGGGACGATTTATCAAGGAACTTTTGCTGGTAACCACACACTAACAACTACAGACTTTAAACTCATTTCCTGCCAATTTTTCACACTCCCTGTTGATGGCACTATCATTGAGTATCAGGGCTGAACCCTTAAATTTTTATACAATGGGAAAAATAATTGGAATTGACCTTGGAACTACTAATAGCTGCGTTGCCGTAATGGAAGGCAACGAGCCAGTTGTGATAGCCAACGATGAGGGACGCCGAACAACCCCGTCTGTAGTGGCTTTTCTTAAAAATGGCGAACGCAAAGTGGGTGATCCGGCTAAAAGGCAGGCGATCACCAACCCTCATAATACCATTTCGAGTGTGAAGCGTTTTATGGGCCGTCGCTACGATGAGGTGACCGAAGAGATAAGTCACTGGAGCTATAAAGTGGTAAAAGGTGACAATAATACTGTTCGTATTGACATAGATGGCAGGCCTTATACACCACAGGAAATATCGGCCATGGTGCTTCAGAAAATGAAGAAAACCGCCGAGGATTATCTTGGGCAGGAGGTGACTGATGCGGTGATCACTGTGCCGGCATACTTTAACGATGCGCAGCG
>JBIOVR010000417.1:0-13605 GCA_044867875.1 Chitinophagaceae bacterium | reverse complement strand
TAACAAGCATGGGTATTACAACCAGGGCAGCAACAATTTTCGGGAGTACCAGGTAAGTTTTTGAATTGATCCCCATAATTTCCAACGCATCTATTTGTTCACTTACCCGCATATTGCCAAGTTCGCTGGCAATTTTACTGCCAACCACACCTGCTAATACAATGCAAACTAATGTAGGAGCAAATTCAAGAATTACGGTATCTCTTACTACTTGTGCAATTACTGATAAAGGGATCAACGGACTTACAAGCTGGTAAGCCGTTTGAACTGTGGAAACCGCACCCATGAAAATTGAAATGATAACAACGATCCCTAAAGAACCAACACCGATCTCAGAGCATTGATGAATAAATTCTTTCCAGTACATTTTCGCATTTTCAGGGCGGGAGATCATGCCACTGAGCATCAATAGGTACTGACCAATATCTCTGAAAATTGTCATAGCTGCAATATACTCGAAGCAGTTGAAAGATACAAAGTGCTAGTTGAGTGAGTAATTAACAATTAATAATTAAAAATTAAGAATTATTAATTCAGATCTCAGTGCTCTTCTCTTTGCGGAATCTCTTCCACCATCTTGATTTTTGTACGATATCTTCTGTAGGCACTTTACTTTTTTGTGCATCTACAATTGCGATCACTGACATGTTAAGGATGCTTCGAACTGAGCTGCCAAGTTGTAAAATATGGACTGGTTTTTTTAATCCTAAGAGAATTGGCCCAATAGCATCAGCTGTACCTAATTCCTTCAAAAGATTGTATGCTATATTTCCTGAAGCGAGGTTAGGAAAAATAAGAGTGTTTACATTTTTATCAACCAGTTCGGAAAAAGGATAATTTTCTTTCATCAATTCATTATTGAACGCCACGCTGGCCTGCATTTCTCCATCAACAATCAGCGAAGGCATTTTCTGTTTTACTATTTTTCTTGCCTCAGCAACCAATTTTGCTTCTGGTGAATTGCTACTGCCAAAATTTGAATAACTAAGCATTGCAATTCTTGGAGTGATGTTGAATTGTCTTACCTCTTTGGCTACCATCAAGGTAATATCAGCAAGTTCTTCTGCTGTTGGATTAAAATTCACTGTTGTATCCGCAAGAAATAATGGACCTTTTTTTGTAAGCATCAGATACATTCCGGAAATTTTCTTTACGCCTTCTTCTGTTCCTATCGTATGCAATGCCGGCCTGATAGTATCAGGATAATTTTTCGCCAGGCCTGAGATCATACAATCTGCATCACCACATTCTACCATCATGCAACCAAAATAGTTTCTGTCACGCATTACTTTTTTTGCTTCGTATGCGTTGAATCCTCTTCTTCCTCTTTTATGGAAAAATATTTCGCCATAAAGAAGTCTTTTTTCTGCTGTTTCCTCACTTCTTGGATCAAGAATAGGAATACCGTCCAGCTCTATGCCTGCTTCTGCGGCTATTAGTTTAATTTTAGTTTCATCACCTAATAGAATAGGATAACCAACACCTTCATCGTATACGATCTGGGCCGCTTTAAGAATTTTTAAATTATCTGCTTCGGCATATACAATTCTTTTCGGATTTCTTCTTGCCTTACTGCCAATTACACGCAGTACCTGGTTGTCTATTCCAAGTCTTTTGTCAAGTTCATTCTTATAGACATCCCAATCTTCAATTCTATGTTTGGCAACGCCGCTTTCAATTGCAGCTTGTGCAACCGCTGGTGCCACTGTTGACAACAAACGTGGATCAAGCGGTTTTGGAATTATATAATCTGGCCCAAACAGGATATTCTTTTCACCATAAGCCATATTCACAATATCAGGAACCGGGGATTTCGCCAATTCGGCCAATGCTTTTACGGCAGCTAATTTCATTGCTTCATTGATCTGGCTGGCTCTTACATCCAATGCGCCACGAAAAATATAGGGAAACCCCAATACATTATTTACCTGGTTGGGATAATCACTGCGACCGGTCGCCATGATCACATCCTTTCTTGCACCCGTTGCATCTTCATAACTTATTTCCGGATCAGGATTTGCCATAGCAAATACAATCGGATTTTTTGCCATTGACTTTACCATATCAGCGGTAACACAATTCCCAGCACTCAATCCAATAAACACATCAGCATCTTTCAATGCCTCTGCTAATGTCATTTCACCTTTTGCATTAGCATAATTATGTTTCATCTCATCAATATCATTACGTCCTTTATGCAAAACGCCTTTACGGTCAAACATGATAAAGTTTTCATGTTTTGCACCCAATGATTCATATAAACGACTACAGGAAATGGCTGCAGCGCCGGCTCCATTCACAACAAACTTTGCTTTTTCAATTTTTTTCTTTTGAATTTCCAATGCATTCAATAATGCCGCGCCGGAAATAATTGCAGTACCGTGCTGGTCATCATGCATCACCGGGATATGCATTAACTCCTTTAACTTTTTTTCTATGACAAAGCATTCGGGAGCTTTAATGTCTTCGAGATTGATACCACCAAAAGTTGGTTCAAGCGCCTTTACTATTTCAACAAACTTATCTGGATCTTTTTCATTGATCTCGATATCAAATACATCAATGTCTGCAAAGATTTTAAACAACACACCTTTTCCTTCCATCACAGGCTTGCCTGCTTCGGGTCCGATATCACCAAGTCCTAGTACCGCTGTTCCGTTACTGATAACACCTACTAAGTTCCCTTTGGCGGTATATTTATAAACATCTTCGGGATTCGCAGCAATTTCTTTGCATGGTTCTGCTACACCCGGGCTATAAGCCAGCGACAGATCTCTTTGTGTCTTCGCTTCCTTGGTTGGAACTACTTCGATCTTTCCGGGTCTTCCTTTAGAATGATACTCGAGAGCTTGTTGTTTACGGAGTTCGTTAGGTTGCATAAATAATTTTTATGTTACCGGCTTTAGTTGCCATAATTTTTATTTGACAAACTAATTATTACTATTAAACTTTTCTTGCGACGCTCCTTTCATCTTCCTGTTTTCTATTCAGCACATCAGAGCATCACTACGTTCACCGGTATGACAAATAAAATGGGAGTGCAATGTACAAAATAATCGAGCTTAACAATATGAGATGATTTGTCAGGTAAAAGCGCAGAATCTCAATAAATATTCTTATGCGTTTCTGCTTTTAATATTGATGTCGATGGAGAAGGAGTGAAGACTAAAATTACTGTTTAGTGACTTTTAGTTCTGCTTTTCTTTGACTATCAGGAATAGGGTCAGCAACTGTGCCTGGATATGGCGAAAGATTTATAAACTCTATTTTATATCCATCTATAATTGTGTCTTTAGTATAATTAGGTTGCATAGTTATAGTGGAAAGATTAAAGCGATGGCTATGACCATTTTTAGTAAAAGAAAAAGTAGCCGTAGCCGCACCCTGCCAAATACATACTGCATTAGCAGGGCAACGGGAATCACTTACAACTGCATCAAAGCAAAGTTTCAGATCATCGCCGTCAATATTTCCATCTTCACAATCTGAAAATTTAAGCTCAATAGTTCCCTCTTTAAATTTATTGCCTGACTTTGAGCAAGAGTTTACAAAAGCTGTAAGCGTTATAAAGAGCAATATTGATAAAAGTAATTTCATTTAATTATTTGACCACTGCTTGAACTGTATCGTTGCATCAGGATTTGTGAAAGAAATCTAAATGCAAGTTCCGAGCCACGCCATCAGGCCCATGCCCACCTCTATCGCATTTTCATCAATATTGAAAGTAGGAGTGTGAACACCAGCAGTTATTCCTTTTTCTTTATTCATAACACCAACGCGGTAAAAGCAAGCAGGTATTAGCTGTGCGTAATAGCCAAAATCCTCGGCACCCATCCGCAATTCTGTTTCTTCCACATTTTCACTTCCAAGGAATTCACTGGCTGCATTTTTAACAGACCTGTTTAATTCATCGTTATTAACAACGGCAGGATAGCCTTTGTCAATATGAACATCAATTTCGCCGCCCATGCTATGCACAAGATCTTTTGAAATTCTTTCGATCAACTGATGTGCTTCAGCTCTCCACTTTTCATCCATTGCCCTGAATGTTCCCATTAGTTTCACTTCATTCGGAATTACATTAGTTGTAGCGCCAGCCTGGAAAGACGTGATCGATAAAACGGATGGGTTAAATGGATTTGAATTTCTGCTTATCACTTGTTGAAGTGCGATTATAAGATGAGAAGCAATTAAAATTGGATCAACACATAAATGTGGTGATGCTGCATGACCACCTTTTCCTTTTATCGTGAAATAAAGTTCATCAGCACTTGCCATTACTTTACCACCTCTGAAACTTGTTTTGCCAACCTGCATGCCTGTATGTACATGCATAGCAACGATACCTGAAGGTTTCGGATTTTCCAGCACCCCTTCTTTTATCATATAGCTGGCGCCTCCGGGATTTTTTTCTTCACCTGGTTGAAAAATTAGTTTGATCGTGCCTTGCCATTCATTTTTTAATTCATTTAAGATCTTTGATGCGCCAAGCAAACAAGTTGTATGCACATCATGCCCGCAGGCATGCATTATTCCTTTCTTAGTTGATCGGTAAGGAACATCATTTTCTTCCAGTATTGGCAATGCATCGATATCAGCACGGATAGCAAATATGCGGCTCTCAGGATTTTTTCCTTTTATCAATCCAACAACGCCGGTTGTTGCTTTCACTTCATAAGGAATACCAAACTCCCCCAACTTACTTTGAATGAATTTTGAAGTTTCAAACTCCTGGTAGCTTAATTCAGGATTAGCATGAAGATGATGACGTATTGCAATAAATTCTGCTGAGTATTCTTTTGCCAGTTTTTTGATTTTATCCCTCATCCGGCAAAAATAACGATTGAAACGGAGCTTTATAAAAAGTTGATCAGTTACGGCTAACGGTCTCTGCTTCTTTATCCAATTTTAATTCTATTATATCATTCATAATAAAAACACCCTTTGGAAAATACTTTTGTAATCTTTGTTGGTATTCTTCGGCTTCTTTCTTTTCCTTAAAATTCCCAACTTTTAATTTAAAATAAGGCGCCTGGTAAAGCAGGTAAGATTTTAATTCGGGGAAAAAAGTGTACACTGTAGTTTTAGCAGCAGTCGCTTCGTCCCTGTTATTCGTATTGATCACAAGTAAGCGGTAACCCTTGCTAATCCTTCTTGCCTCACGGGTTGTTTCTTCGTTTATCTGTATTTGTTTTTTCACCAACAGGTCGATCCGCGGATCTTTATGTACTATTACAGATGGAGTATCAACCGATCTATTCAATGTTGTATCCTGCGAAAATGAATTAAGTGAGAAAAAGAGGGCACATACTAATAAAAACTTGTTCATAAATTTTGTTGTGCAAAAATATAGCCAAATAGTATTTTAATATCCACCGCCAGACCCCGCAATATTTTCAACCGGGTGCCAGGTTGTTTTTATTTCTTGTGTGTCCAAAATAAAATAAGGAGATTGGCCCTGGTCAGTATTCCATTTTGTTTTATCATAAAAGAATATGCGTTTCAGGTTCATGGCGCTTTTTTCCTGCATCATCTTTTTTAATTCAGAATCATTTTCGCAGAAAATGGTTGCATTTACATCCATGTGATCAACAAACCACGTGGAAAGTTCAGAAACCTTTCCTGTTAAGATATTTACAACGCCACCGGGCAGGTCAGATGAATTTAAAACTTCAGCGAAAGTGACAGAACAAAGTGGTTTTGTTTCCGATGCAAGTACAACACAGGTATTACCCCCGGCTATTACAGGTGCAATAACAGAAACCAATCCCAGAAGTGAATCATTTTGAGGAGCTATTATAGACACCACACCCGTCGGTTCCGGAACAGAAAAATTAAAATGAGAACTCGCAACTGGATTTACTGCACTAAAGAGTTGCTGATATTTATCACACCATCCCGCATAATATATCAATCGATCGATCGCAAGATTTAATTCTTTCTCTGCTTTTCTCTTTGAAGAATCCTGTTGTATCAGCTCTTCAATGAATTGTGCTTTTCTTCCTTCCAGCATTTCAGCCATACGATATAATATCTGTCCCCGGTTGAAAGCAGCCCTTGTACTCCAACTACCAAATGCACCTCGGGCAGCAACAACAGCATCACGAAAATCTTTTCTTGAGCTCAAGCATATATTAGCAAGTTTTTTTCCATCAGCATTTGTTGGAACATAGTACCTGCCGGATTCAGTTCTTGGGAACTGCCCGCCGATATAAATTTTATAAGTCTTTAATACTTCTAATCTCTTCGATGAAACTTTTTTCTCCAAACCATTTTCACTTATACTCAAAGAGGATTTTTTAATTAATGCCTTTCCCATATTTTTTAATTAACAAGATTTAAATAAGGTAATAAACCATGTAACCCACCCTCTCTTCCATAACCACTTTCTTTATATCCACCGAATGGAGAAGATGGGTCGAACTTATTAAATGTATTTGCCCAGATAACCCCGGCTCTCATTCGTTTTGTCATGTTAAAGATCTTGGAACCTTTATCTGTCCACACACCGGCACTCAATCCATAAGGCGAGTTATTTGCTTTCTCAATTACTTCATCATCTGTTCTGAAAGTAACAATAGCTAACACTGGTCCAAAAATTTCTTCTTGTGCAATACGGTTGCTCTGTGCAACATTTGTAAACAAAGTTGGCCGGCACCAAAAACCCTTGCCGGGTAATTGGCAACTACTCTGATACATTTCACTTCCTTCCGCTTCTCCAATTTTTATATACTTATGAATTGTCTCTAATTGTTGTTTAGAATTAATAGCGCCGATATCAGTATTCTTATCCATCGGGTCACCAACGATCAATGATTCTATCCTGTCTTTTAATTTTCTTATGACTTCTTTTGCTACAGATTCCTGTACATACAATCTTGAACCTGCACAACAAACATGGCCCTGGTTAAAATAAATTCCATTCACTACACCTTCAACAGCCTGGTCGATGGGAGCATCTTCAAAAATTATATTGGCAGCTTTGCCGCCTAATTCAAGTGTTGCTTTTTTATTTGTTCCGGCTATTGCACGTTGAATAATTTTTCCAACATCAGTTGATCCTGTAAATGCGATCTTATTTATATCCGGATGATTAACGATTGCTGCACCGGTTGCGCCAGCCCCGGTTATTATATTTACAACCCCCGGCGGAAGATCAGATTCTTGGATTATCTCGGCTAATTTCAATGCGGTTAATGAAGTTGTTTCCGCAGGTTTTAAAACAACTGTATTTCCGGTAGCTAATGCAGGCGCAATTTTCCATGCCGCCATCAACAAAGGAAAGTTCCATGGAATAATCTGCCCTGCAACGCCTAATGGTTCAGTTTGGCGATTGGGAAAAGCATACTCTAATTTATCAGCCCATCCTGCATAATAAAAGAAATGATTTGCCGCGGTTGGTACATCAAAGTCGCGGCTTTCACGGATCGGCTTACCACCATTCAGTGTTTCAATAATACATAGTTCCCTTGCTTTTTCTTGTATCATTCTTGCTATTCTGAAAATATATTTTGCTCTTTCTTTCGCCGGCATTTTCTTCCAAATCTTTTCATAAGATTTTCTTGCAGCAGAAACCGCTTTATCAACATCGGCAACATTTGCTTCAGCCACTTCGCTTAGTTTTTCTTCAGTTGCTGGGTTGATGGTGTCAAAATATTTATTACCCGATGGCTTCACCCATTCACCATTTATAAAAAGATCGTACTGTGGTTTAATGCTCGCAGCACTTTTACTTTCTGGCGCGGGAGCATATTGCCATGTATCAAACTTCAGTTTGATCGTATTGTTCTTGTTTTTTGAAATTGTTTTCGGCATGCAATTTTTGATTTATGAGGTCAACTGTATTACTACTATTATCTTCTGTTGCGTCGCACTCTTCATCGTTCTGTAATTCTATTCAACTATATTGAACTCCTATGGAGTTCCTTTAATTCATCTCTTTTCTACTACTACTACAAATATTTTATCCCTACGGGATAAAGAAAATTTAAAAACTTTAAAGAATCTTCAATCTAAGTCTCCCCTTTTAGGGGGACAGGGGGTTTAGTCTACACTGAAATAATTCGCTGCTTGGTAAACCCCGGTTTTTTCTTTCATTATCTGCATCAGCACATCATTTGCCAAACTACTTGCGCCAAATCTGAACCAATGATTATTCATCCAATCTTCACCCAATGTTTCTTTTAGCATTACTAAATAATGTAAAGCCAACTTTGATTTTGAAATTCCACCGGCCGGCTTCATACCCACCATTCTTCCTGTCTTATAATAATAGTCTCTTATTGCTTCCAGCATTACTAACGTCACAGGCATGGTAGCGGCAGGTTGTATTTTCCCGGTAGATGTTTTTATAAAATCAGCACCGGCATGCATAGCAATATCACTTGCACGACGAACTTTATCCATTGTACCCAATTCACCGGTTTCTAAAATAACTTTTAACCTTGCTTCACCACATGCTTCCTTAATCGCTGCAATTTCATCAAAAACAAAATTGTACTCGCCTGAATGAAACTTACCACGACTGATAACCATATCCACCTCATCGGCTCCTTGTTCAACCGCATATTTTGTGTCACGAACCTTAACTTCTTTTGGCGCCTGCCCGCTCGGAAATGCTGTGGCTACAGATGCGACATTTATTCCTGAATTTCCCAAAGCTTTTTTAGCAACTTTCACCATGGATGGATAAACACAAATCGCAGCGACTGTTGGTAACCCGGGTAGCGAATCATGTAAATGCATTGCCTTATAACAAAGTTGTTTCACCTTGCCATCCGTGTCTTTTCCTTCAAGAGTTGTAAGGTCGATCATGTTGAGCACAAGCTTCAGCCCATTCATCTTTGTTTCCTTCTTGATACTTCTTTTTGTAAAACGGGAAGCTCTTTCTTCTACACCCACCTGGTCGATCCGCGGAGATAAACTAAAATCAGGTATTGTAATTAATGATTTGATGCCCGGCATATGGCAGAAATTGATTAAGCTCAAAGGTAACCAAAGTTTATAGCCACGACAATGTCGGACTTTTTTTAAAAAAGCAAATGTTTTTCATAATAAAATGCCTCTTATAAAGTCTTCGGCCATGTTTGCCCCAATTGTTATAAATTCGGCGTCCCTATACGCAAGTTCTTGTTTAAAAAAACATCAAATCTGAAAAAACTAATCGCAATGAGAAAATCTGTGTTTATCTACAGGTTGGTTTTTGTTTTAGCATTCTTTCCTGTCGCATCAGCTCTTAATGGCCAGGCAACATTCCCGGAAAACGGAGTTGTTGATCCAAGACACGGCACTTATGCTTTCACAAATGCAACTATTGTTAAGGACGTAGCAACTACACTCAATAATGCTACTATGGTAATTAAGGACGGGAAAATTATTTCCGTCGGTACTTCGGTAAAAGTTCCTGCAGGTGCAGTTGAGGTTGACTGTAAAGGAAAATTCATTTACCCATCATTCATTGACATTTATGCTGATTATGGAACAACGCTTCCCACTCCTCAGCAAGGACAAGGTGGAGCAGGTGGTGGCTTTTTTGGAGTACAACAATTTAATTCGAATGCTAAAGGTGCTTATGGTTGGAACCAGGCAATAAAAAGCGAAGCCGATGCATTCAAAGTATTTGCAATTGATGATGCTAAAGCAAAGCCACTTCGTGAAGCAGGTTTTGGTACAGTATTGAGTCATGTTAGAGATGGCATTGCCCGTGGTACAGGAACTATTGTCACTCTTGCTAATTCGAAAGAAAATTTGGTGATGCTGAAAGAAAAGGCATCTGCAAATTATTCATTTAATAAAGGGACTTCCACACAAAGCTATCCTAGTTCAATGATGGGAAGCATTGCATTACTTCGACAGTCATTTTTAGATGCACAATGGTATAAACAAAAACCAGTAGAAGAAGGAGGGAATCTAAGTATGGAAGCCTGGAATAATAACCAGGGTTTGCCACAGATATTTGATGCCAATGACAAATGGAACTGTCTTCGTGCTGATAGAATTGGAGATGAATTTGGTGTGCAATTTATAATTAAAGGTGGCGGTAATGAATACCAGCGCATCAAAGACATGAAAGCAAGTAATGCTTCATTTATTGTTTCATTGAATTTCCCTCAGGCACAGGATGTTGAAGATCCCAATGAAGCAAGGTTTGTTTCTTTAAATGATATGAAGCATTGGGAAATGGCACCTGCTAATGCATCTTACTTTGAAAAAGCAGGAATTAACTTCTGTCTTACCACTGCTGATCTTAGAAACATAACTCAATTCTGGACAAATCTTCGCAAAGCCATGGATTATGGTTTAAGTGAAAGTAAGGCAATGGAAGCATTGACAAAGACTCCTGCAACTCTTTTAGGCATTTATGATAAAGTGGGAAGTCTTGATGAAGGCAAACTCGCCAATTTCATAATTACAAATGGCCCGATATTTAATGAGAAATCAGTTATCATTCAAAACTGGATACAGGGAGAAAAATATTCTGTAAAAGAAGATGCATGGACAAATATTGCAGGCACTTATAAACTTACCGTGAATACTCCAACTGGTACCGAGAACTATACAGTCGATATAAAGTCTAATAGTTCTGCCAGTGTTTATGGAAAAGATACTTTGAGTGCAAGATTTTCTTATGATGGTAAAGCAGTGAAGCTTAGTTATGCTAAGATGCAGGGAAGAAGAGGTGGTGGACAAGGTGGCGGCAACTTTGGTGGAGGTGGTTTTGGTGGTGGCGGACAACAACCTCAATTGCCAGCAACCGCAACAAGACTTTCCGGGTATAGCAGCGGAACTGAATGGAACGGTACTGGAACTGATTCACTGGGAAATTCTTTGACGTGGACTGCTGTTTTAGAAAAAGCTGCTGAAGTAAAGCCTGATACGGTTAAGAAAAAAGATCCTATAGTTGTTGGAAAAGTATTATATCCATTTGAGCCATTTGGCTTTGAAGAAGGAAGCCAGCCAAAGCAAGAAACTATTTTGATAAAGAATGCTACGATCTGGACAAATGAAAAAGAAGGTGTTCTTCAGAATAGCGATATCTTATTAAAAGATGGAAAGATCTCGGCAATTGGAAAAAATCTTTCTGATGCTGGAGCAAAAGTTATAGATGGTACGGGTAAATATGTTTCTGCTGGTATCATTGATGAACACTCACATATTGCTGCGGCTTCAATTAATGAGGGAGCACAAAGTGTAACATCTGAAGTTAGGATCACCGATAATTTAAATCCTGATGATATAAATATATACCGCCAGCTTAGTGGTGGTGTTACTACTTCTCATATTTTGCATGGTTCAGCAAATGTGATCGGCGGACAAACTCAATTGATAAAACTTCGTTGGGGTGCTAATGCCGAAGACTTGAAATTCAAAAACTCGGATGGCTTTATAAAGTTTGCGTTGGGTGAAAATGTAAAACGTTCTGCCTCTACACAAGGTAATGCCCGTTATCCTGATACAAGAATGGGTGTTGAACAAGTATTAATGGATGCATTTACCCGTGCAAAAGATTATAAGAAGGCATGGGCAGATTACAAGGATAAAAAATCTTCAGTAATTCCTCGTCGTGATCTTGAATTGGATGCTCTTGTGGAAATCCTGGATAACAAAAGATTTATCACTTGCCATTCTTATGTACAAAGTGAGATCACAGGTTTGATAGATGTTGCTGATAAAGCCGGATTTAAAGTAAATACATTCACACATATTTTGGAAGGATATAAAGTGGCTGACAAAATGCTAAAGCATGGTGCTAACGCATCTACTTTCTCTGATTGGTGGGCTTACAAAATGGAAGTGGAAGATGCGATCCCTTACAATGCGGCGATCATGCACAAAGTTGGTTTGAATGTCGCTATCAATTCCGATGATGCTGAAATGGCTCGTCGCCTGAACCAGGAAGCTGCTAAAACAATGAAGTATGGTGATCTTACTGAAGATGAAGCATTCAAAATGGTTACATTGAATCCTGCAAAAATGTTACATGTAGATAATAGAGTTGGAAGTTTGAAAGTTGGGAAAGATGCAGACGTCGTAGTTTGGAGTGATGATCCTTTAAGCATTTATGCAAAATCATTGTATACTATTGTTGATGGCACTATTTATTTTGACAGGGCAAAAGATGCGGAGATGCAAAAATGGGTGGATGTTGAGAGAACACGCCTTATCAAAAAAATGAATGGTGAAAAGAGAAGTGGTGCACCAGTTATTCCTGCAACGCCAAGCTATCAGCTCATAATGACCTGCAGTGATCATGGTCATAGTCATGGCTTGCTCACTATTGATGTTGATAATCTTGAAAACCAATAAAAATATTTATAATGAAAAAAATATTTTTCTCGATAGTATTAGGTGGATCTTTCCTCGCAGCTGTTTCGCAAGAGACGGTATTGCCGGCGCCACCACAAAAAGGTGTGATGTATATCACGAATGCAAACATTCATGTTGGCAATGGAACTGTTATTAATAATGGAACCATACAGATCAAAGATGGTAAAATTGAAAAAGTTGGTACTGATATCACTGTGCCAGCGGGTTCAAATGTTACCGATGCAAAAGGAAAGCAGGTTTATCCAGGGATCATTTTACCAGTAAGTAATCTTGGTCTTGTAGAAATATCTGCAGTCAGAGCATCATCAGATGTAAGAGAGATCGGTGATATGAATCCTAATGTAAGATCAATTGTTGCTTACAATACTGATTCAAAAGTTATCAATACGCTTCGTTCCCAAGGGATCCTGATGGCGAATATTGTTCCGCAAGGAAGTTTTCTTGCAGGTTCATCATCTGTAGTACAATTGGATGCATGGAATTACCAGGATGCAGCAGTAAAAACCGATGCAGGTATGCATTTATATATGCCATCGTTAATGCCTCGTCCTGATTTTAGCAGATTTGGTGGTGGCGGTGGTGGACGTTTTGGTCCACAGCAAGGAAATAATTCTGATCCAGTAAAAGAAGGCTTGGCTAAAATTGAAGAATTGAAATCTTTCTTCACACAGGCAAAAGCATATTTTGCTGAAGGCGCACATAAAGAAACTAACCTCAAGTTTGAAGCTGTAAAAGGCTTGTTTGATAAGAGCCAGAAGTTTTATGTCCATGGAAATACTGTAAGACAAATGCTGATCGCACTTGATTTTGTTAAGCAATTCAATTTTGATGTGGTGATCGTTGGTGGTAGTGATAGCTGGCAGATAGCCGATCTATTGAAACAGCATAACGTTTCTGTTATATTAAATCAAATGCACAGTCTTCCTACTTCTGAAGATGATGATGTGGATCAGCCATACAAATCAGCAGCTGCTTTACAAAAAGCAGGAGTTGTTTTCTCTATTTCAGATGATGATGCACAAACACGTGGTAAGAATATTTTATTCAATGCTGGAACTGCAGCTACTTATGGTTTGACAAAAGAAGAAGCAATACAAGCGATTACTTTAAATGCCGCAAAGATCATGGGTGTGTCTGATAAAGCAGGAAGTATTGAAGTTGGTAAAGATGCAAACATCGTTATCAGCGAAGGCGATTTGCTTGATATGAAAACAAGTAAAGTAACTGATGCTTTTATACAGGGCAGAGAAGTTGACCTGACTGATAAACACAAATTGT
>JBIOVR010000416.1:0-3581 GCA_044867875.1 Chitinophagaceae bacterium | reverse complement strand
TTCTCATTTGTTTTCCATAAATAAAAAAAATACAATAAAAGCTATTCTGAATCTCCGCTGATGTCGATAGTGTTCTTACTTAAATTTTCACCAAAAATGTATTTATTACTTAAATTAGTGTGTTAGTTGTAAGAATTGATACCCCTTCCAATCAAACAAATTTGAATTCAACATGGCTACAAAAGGTCAGATCCTCGATATGACTCCGATCGGTATGAAGTTTACTGTCTTACAGACGAGTGCCGACACAAGTGGAAAATCATTAGATCTGCATTGGGAGTTGTTACCGGGATGCAATATGAATAGTCCTTTGGTGCATGTCCACCCTCATGCTATCGAAACGTATGAAGTATTGGATGGTGCAATGGAGTTCTTCATAAAAGATAAATGGATACCCGCAATAAAGGGTGATAAACTCAGTGTTCCCATAGGTGTTACACATGCATTTAGAAACCCAAACCAAAAAATAGTGACTGTATACAATACTCATCAACCTGCATTAAGAATGGAAAACTATTTTGAAGATGTTTGTAAAGTGATAGATAAACTTACTGTCAGTAGAACAAGGAGCTTTCGAATGAATTTTAAAACAATGTTGTATATGAGTCTTCTTATGAATAATTACAGAGAGGAGATCATAGCAAAAAAGCCCCCTGATGTTGCCATAAAAACCCTGGGACTTATCGCAAAGCTGACGGGAATAAAGTATAAGCAATAATTAATGCCCCTGCTGTCGGTAGTGTTCTCATTTGTTTTCTATAAATAAAAAAATACTTCCCCGTCCGCCCGGGGTCTTGCCCGGAGAAACCCACTTAAATGAAAAGATTTCGTTAGGATTATCCAGGTTCAGCTTTGCAAAAGCTGTCATTTGTTTCATTATACTTTACGAATAGTGCTTTTGAAAGGCGTATATTTAATTACACAAAACAACTTTATGAAAAAGCCTATTTTTTTATTGGCTCTCTTAATGTTGGCCGTCATTCATCCTGTACTAGCACAAAGTTGCAGTACAGGTAAAGTAGATTCTGTGGTTGCCCGATTTTTAAAAATAATACCTGCCGACAATCGTTCACTAGAAGAGCTAAGAAAAACAACCAATTTTGAAGAATTCAGGAAAGGAGGTCCACCAGCCATTCCTTTTCCCTCAACAGACGTAACACGTGTAAAAGTAACCAACGACAGCATACCTATATCTATATTAAATCCTTCTCATGAAAAAGGATTGCCTATTATAATCTATTATCCTGGTGGTGGCTTTATTTCAGCACTCAGCGCAGGATGGGAGTATATGGCATGGAAGGATGCAAAAACTTATAAGGCTGTTGTATTCGCCGTTGACTACAGAGTTGCCCCTGAACATAAATTTCCCGCAGCCTTTAACGATAGTTACAATTCTTTTAAATGGATCACTGAGCATGGAATGGAATTTGGCGGAGATCCAGATCGTATTGTAATAATGGGGATCAGCGCAGGAGCAAACTTAACAGCAGCAATTTGTCAAAAAGCAAAACAAGAAGGAATCGCACAAAAAATTAAACTGCAGGTGATGAACTGTCCTGTAGTCGATAATCCTGCACATGCAAATTTGTATCCTTCAATGGAACAAAATGCAAATGGCTATATGCTGACCCGGGCAAATGTTTTATTTGCACTCGAAACCTATGCGGATGAAAAAGATCATAATAACCCGACATATGCTCCTATACTCGCTAAAAATTTATCCGGTCTGCCGCCGGCAGTTATAATAACAGCTGAATTCGATCCGCTAAGAGACCAGGGTATTGCTTATGCAGATCGCCTCAGAAAAGCAGGAGTAAAAGTGTGGGCTCAATGCTTCGGCGGAGAGATTCATTGTTTAATTGCTGCACCAGATAACGGGATTGCAACTAAAACATATCAACAAATGGTTTCGACAGCGATGAATGAAGTGATGAAATCTAAATAAAAAAACCAATTCGCCACATACAGTTTTACCATTCATTCGTAGTGTTCAATAAAATAAAAGATCTTCACTCGTTATCCTGAGTTTGTAGCTTAGGATCAGCTTTAAATTCGCATTTTCATCACCACGTGAACCAGTCACAAATAAATATTTTCCAATTGCAGCATGGTGTTGCCATTGCCCGGAATCAGCAGGCATATGAAACATTATTCAAATATTTCTACAAATCCCTTATCCGTTTCGGAACATCCATTGTAAAGTCAAAAGAAGCGGCAGAAGAAATCTATTCGGATATAATGCTTAAACTCTGGGACCTTGGTCCTGCTTTACTTAATATAAACGATCTTAAGATCTATCTTTTTGTAAGTGTTAAAAATGCTTCGCTTAATTATCTTGGTAAATATTACAAATTAAAAACCGTTGACATTGAAACAATAAATTTGGAATTACAGCATGTTAACACGCCGGAAGATGATCTTCTAAGTTCAGAATTTCAAAGAAACTTAGCGCAGGCAATAAAGTCCTTGCCGACCAAAACACAATTAGTTTATCGGCTGATTAAAGAAGAAGGCTTTAGTTACAAGCAGGTCGCGGATGTTCTCGAAATCGCTGTAAATACAGTCGAAGGCCATATGAGTACGGCCTTAAAGAAACTGAGCATATTGTTAAGCACTTATCTTCCTCCGGGGAAATAAATGATTTGATATTATAACAAAGGCTAACAAAAGTAAATAAGATTTAAAAATATTTTTTATCCGACCGGTGGAAGTTTCCGGGATCCCTGTCTGTATAACTATAGGGATATGACTTAGACCAGGAAGGAATTACAACGACGACCCTATTATCAAATTTATAATGTCACAGGAAAGATTTTTTCAATTGCTGAGCAGAAAAATTGCCGGCGAAGCTTCTATTCAGGAGCTCGCCGAGTTGGAAAAATATTTGAATGAAAATGATGAACTGAAAAGAACTGTAGAACAATTAATGATCAACGAGCTCATTGTCGCTGAGAAGGACGAACATGAAGCAGATGCCGCTTTCACAGTTCATTCAGTTAAGATGCAATTGACTGGCCGCCTGCCGGCAAAGACATTTTCGATACGCAAAAATAAAAATTTACTAAAGTGGGCAATACGCATTGCTGCAGTACTAATTGTAGTTGTTGCTGTGGCTAGTATTTATATTATTGGACGATCGGATAAAAAGGATAATACAGCTATGAGCTCCGTGATAACCAAAAACGGAAGCAGAACAAAGTTGGTATTACCGGATGGTTCACAGACTTGGTTAAATGCGGGTTCAAACCTTGATTACAATAACTCAAACTTTGATAAAGGCCTTCGTGAAGTTTATCTGAATGGTGAAGCTTATTTTGACGTAGTTAGAAATGCAGGAAAACCTTTTATCATTCATACAAAAAAAATGGATATAAAAGTGTTAGGTACTTCTTTTAATGTTCGTTCATATAGCGATGAAAAATTTGCTGAAGCAGCATTGATAAAAGGGTCAATCGAAGTTACTCTGAAATACAGTGAAGAGAAAATAATTCTAAAACCCAATGAAAAAATAAGTGTTGCTAATGAAGACCCATCCAATTCAGTCCCGCAAACCGTCGTAAAGGAAATAAAACCAAACCTGG
>JBIOVR010000415.1:0-5464 GCA_044867875.1 Chitinophagaceae bacterium | reverse complement strand
CGGTGATTCATGAATAGCTTCACAACCTTCACAGCTACCACCAATATGTATTTTATCCTGGGTTTTTGTTTTGTTGCTGTTTTGTGTGCATCCAATAGTTGAAATAAGGAGAACAGCAAAAGAAATAATAGTCTCATAAAAAATGTTTTGTAGTTTAAATTTCATACAAATAAAGACTTATTTAGAATCCTTTACATAATGGGTAAACAACACTTGATGACGTGTAAATATGCGCTTCGTCAGGGATAAGCTACGCATGATGTAATCTCTTTTACCAAAGGGAAATCGTAATTTTATTTTGTACTATGCACAACGCAGCGTTTTTCATAAAATACAAACTGAACCATGTCTTTTTTTGGCTATTTATTTTTGGCTTGTGGTTCATGCTTCGCTACGAAGATTATACTACGCCGGCAGTTGCTTTTAAAGTAACATTTGTCAAGTTGATTGACCTAGTAGTAATGGTCTATATAACCAATAACCTGCTCATACCTTCATTTTTATATAAAAAAAGGTATGGACCTTTCGTTTTACTTTTTCTACTGATGATCTTAATCAGCAGTGTTACCAAAATGTATATTGTTGGCCTGCTTACGCATGACCCAACTAAATTTACTTTAAGCGGTGATCTTAAGGGCCGGATATATGATAATGTAATTCCTCATTTTTTCCTGGTGATAGCGGGTGCCTCATTTAAGCTGATGTTCGATCAGATCAACCTGCAAAAGAAAATGGCAGAGCTGGCAAAAGATAAAGCAGAAGCGGAATTAAATTTTTTAAAATCGCAGATCAACCCGCATTTCCTTTTTAATTCACTGAATTCTGTTTATTTCCTTATCGATAAAAATAATCCCGATGCAAGACAGGCTTTACATAAATTCTCCGATATGCTTCGTTATCAGCTTTACGAAGCGAATGGTGAAAAGATCCCTATCGAAAAAGAGATCGGTTACTTGCAGGATTATGTTCACCTGCAACAATTGCGAAAAGATGAAAATTATAAAGTACAATTCAATTGTTCGCAGGATGTAAAAAATTTTTCCATTGAGCCGCTCTTACTTATTCCTTTTGTTGAAAATGCATTTAAACACATTTCGCATAACGCAAAGGGAGGGAATTTTGTAAAACTGGATATGACACGTAATAATGGTTATTTTGAATTTGTTGCAGAAAATTCCTGTGAACAAGGGATCTATACAACAGAACAGCACGGGGGAATTGGTATGAATAATGTGAAAAGAAGATTGGAATTACTTTATCCGGATACTCATCAGTTAAAGGTGGATGACAATGGGGATACGTTTAAGATAAATTTGAAACTTAAAATTTAAAACTATGTTGACTGGAAAATTATTAAGGAAAAAAGGAAAGAATAGGACTGTGATCATATTATTAATTGCTTCCGGATTATTATTGATCGGAGGAATTTTAATGCTTGTAAAATGATCAATTGCGTTATTATAGATGATGAACCGCTTGCAAGAAAAGGATTAAGAGAATATATCTCTGATGTCGAGTTCCTGAATCTTGCAGGTGAATATGACAATGCCTTAAAAGCAACTGAAATGATCAGCAAGGGAGAAGCGCAGTTGCTTTTCCTGGATATTCAAATGCCAAAGATCACAGGACTTGAGTTTATGAAAACGTTGCAAAAACCTGTTCCTGTTATTTTCACAACTGCTTTTCCACAGTATGCATTAGATGGATTTGATTTGAATGCTTTAGATTACCTCGTGAAACCGATTTCCTTCGACCGGTTTTTAAAAGCAGCGCTTAAAGCAAAGGAGTATTACGAAGTGAGACAAAAGAATGATGCTGATAAAACTCCTGTTACAGAGGTTGGAGATTATTTTTTTATCAAAGCAGATAATAAGCTTGTTAAGGTTTTATTCAACGATATTTTATTTATTGAAGCTTTGCAGAATTATGTTGTTGTTCATACGCAAGAAAAAAAACTTATCACTTACCTCACTTTTAAATCTGTAGAAGAGTATTTGCCATCTTCACAATTTATTAAAGTGCACAAATCTTTTATTGTTTCCGCTACAAAAATTGATAGTATAGAAGGAAATGATATCCGGATCGGTCAGCATTATATACCCATTAGCCGCAACTTAAAAGACGAAGTGATGGATAAATTACTAAAGGGGAAATTTCTGAAAAGATAGGCCTGTGCATATTTAAAATTTTATAACCGGCATAAGTTTATTAACTTATAGGAAATAAAACCAGCGGTTATGAAAAAACATATCGTTTCTCACATAGCCATTTATATTCTTTCTATTGTCATGATCATCTTTGGATATTATCATTTAAAAAACCCAAAGGCAATGATGGAATATGCATATATTCCCAACAACATCCCTAATCCCGTTTTGTGGGTTAGAATTGTGGGAGTCGCTTTTATACTTGCAGCGATCTCTTTTGTTCTTAATAAATATGTAAAGATCGCGGCTTATCTGCTTGCATTGATGTTGTTGATCTTCGCTTTTGTTTTCCACAGGGAAATTTATATGAATGCAAGTGCAGATGAGGCAAGAGTAAATGCCTTAATAAATATTTTAAAAGACACGGCGCTGGCTGCTTTTGCGTTGCACATTGCCGGTAGTGCCGATAGTCATGGCATAAAGTTTTAACGATAAAATATTTCTTGTTTTTTAACATGATGGTCTGTAAAACAGTGCCGGGAATATGTATTTTTACAGCTAATCATGCATATGAAATATTTATCATTTCTATTTGTCCTCTTGCCCTGTTTTTCTAATGCGCAGGATTGTACTTTAAAAAACGAGAAAGACAGGTTTAACCAGGATCCAAGGTTGACAACAGGTTTTATTACTTTGGGAGCAGGCAACGATAAATTTTTGTTGTCGATATCAGCAGATAAAAAAGAAGTGGATTATTTTTTTGCATTAGATAACTCAACGATGTGTTTCAATGATTATTCGAGGGTGATAATAGCTTATGACACCAAGCAAAAAGGGAATTTTAAAAATGGAGGCACTACGAATTGTAAGGGATATTTTCATTTTATTTTTCCCAACCAACAAAACTTAAATGTAAACCTTACTAATCTCTCGCAAAAGAAAATTGCGACCTTACAATTTACTGATACCGGTAATAATAAAAAGATCATAACACTCCGGCCGGAAGACCAGGAAAAAATCATAAAACTTACAACTTGTGTACTTGCAGAGCTTGAAAAATTACGGATAGATACCTGGAAGCCTAAGTAATGATCAAAGTGACCCCGGAGAGACTCGAACTCTCGGCCCGCTGATTAAGAGTCAGCTGCTCTACCAACTGAGCTACGAAGTCAGGTCACAAATTTACCTAATACTTATTCCGAAAAAAATTATTCACTCCGGAATTCAATATTACAAGTAAGACATAATTATATTATCAGTATTTTACAGATGATATGAAAAAATATTTAATAAGCATTTCTATGGTTGTATTTGCAGCCTGCAATTCCGATGAAGAAAGCACGGAAAGCAAAGCCGATACCGCTTCAAAATTCATGGATGGAACATTTGGATATGATCTTAATTTTCTACAACAATATCATAAAGATCTTGTTGTACTTGGTGACAGCACCGGGGCACAAATCATTATTGCACCTGCCTACCAGGGACGGGTAATGACAAGTACAACGGAAGGAAATAAAGGAATTAGTTTTGGCTGGGTCAATCATAAGCTTATTTCATCAGGGAAAACTGCTGAACATATAAATGCATTTGGCGGCGAAGAACGATTTTGGCTCGGTCCCGAAGGAGGACAGTATTCTATTTATTTTAAAAAAGGAGTGGAGTTTAAGTTTGACAACTGGTTTGTGCCAAAAGAGATCGATACAGAACCCTTTGAAGTAGTTTCATCAACAAAGTATGATGCTGCATTTAAAAAGGAAATGCATCTTGAAAATTATTCAGGAATTAAATTTGATCTGACTGTTGATCGCACTATTCGGTTATTAGATAAGGCTTCGATCAATACTACATTGGGAATCGCCATTCCTGAAAATGTGCAAGCGGTCGCATTTGAATCAGATAATACCATTACAAATAAAGGAATAACTGCGTGGGATAAAAAAACAGGAATGCTTTCCATTTGGATATTAAGTATGTTGAATGCATCACATCAAACTACGGTTGCCGTTCCTTACAAGCAAGGTGATTCATCCAGTCTCGGTAAAATTGTTACCGATGATTACTTTGGAAAAGTGCCTGCTGACAGGTTGAAAGTTGATAGCGGATTGATATTATTTAAAGCGGATGCTGTTCAACGGAGCAAAATTGGAGTGTCGCCCAAAAGAGCATTGCCTTTTGTTGCAAGTTATGATGCAGTAAATAATGTTTTAACCATCGCCCAATTTACATTGCCTGCCGGAGCAACTGATTATGTAAACTCATTGTGGAAATTACAAGATGAACCTTTTTCAGGCGATGCAGTAAATGCCTATAATGATGGGGAAATTAATGGAGAGCAAATGGGAAAGTTTTATGAAATTGAAAGTTCTTCACCCGCTGCTGCATTAGCGCCAGGAAAATCCATGCAACATATTCACCGAACTATTCACTTAAGGGGCACAAAAGAAGATCTTGATAAAATATCAATGAAGATCTTAGGCAAACCTGTTGATGCGATAAAGTTATAGCCAGATTAATATATGATCAAACAGGATATTCATTTAATGAATATCCTGTTTGTTATTAAAAGATACTAAGCCTGTTGAACAAAATGCCAGCAAACACCTGCAATGTCAATAATATTAACTTCTCTTCCATAAGGCTGCTCAGATGCTTCGCCAATTCGAATACCAAATTTTTTTGGCAGTTCTTTCTCAATTACTCCTTTTCTAAATTCATCCACATTCGTTACTCCAACAGTGATCATAAAATTTTCTGCAAAATCTTTATTGTCGAATTTTTGTAAAATGAATTTGCATCCGTCTTTTTCAAAACCAACATAGTCGCCGGCATCCCAATTAATGGCAAATCC
Source organism: Chitinophagaceae bacterium (assembly GCA_044867875.1). Taxonomy (GTDB): domain Bacteria; phylum Bacteroidota; class Bacteroidia; order Chitinophagales; family Chitinophagaceae; genus VBAS01. The sequence goes on along the minus strand of JBIOVR010000415.1, from coordinate 466 downwards.
TAATTGCTGGAAAAACTCTTTGGAGCCTTCAAAATCTTTTCCTGAGGGAACGAATGGCTGTAGGGAAAGAAATTTCATAAAATGTATTTCGATAAAGTTATAAAAGAATATATTGGTATAAATATCTGGTGTTTCGAGTAATGATCCGGCATCAAAAATATAATGATGTAAAATTTTTCCTGGTTGCAATAGCATTTATCAGTGCATTCAATTATTATCTCACCTGGTCAAATATTAAATTTAACTGGTTTCTTGTTTATACTTATACCATCGATACAATACAGGGATGGCTGGCATGGTGGGCAGTGCGAAGCATCATTATTTATTTAGATAAAAAGATGCCCTATGGTAACAAACCATTAAAAAGAATTCTTGTTCAATTATTGATAACAACCATTGCCGGGATGGCGGTTATTATCCTATTAACCGAATTGACAAGCTGGATCCTTCGTGGCAGACCAGCGCT
>JBIOVR010000414.1:0-2912 GCA_044867875.1 Chitinophagaceae bacterium | reverse complement strand
TGATGACATTAATAAAAAAGGATTTGAAGGGGACCTTGTATTAAACGGCTTTGCAGAATTTATTCGTAACCTGCTTGTTTGTAAAGATGAAAAGGTTGCCGTGTTGTTAGAAGCAGTAGAAAGTTTTCGGGAAAAAATACATTTCGACCGCAAAAAATATTGCACCTTCTTTTTTAATAAGTGCTTTGAATATTATTAATGAAGCAGAAATAAATTATAAAGCTGCACGAAACAAAAGATTACATGTAGAGCTTGTGATCATTAAACTTTGTTACCTGCAACAGGCAATAGAACTTAGTTCAGATTCTGGTGGAATAAGTAAAAAAAAAATAGTTGAGTCAAGTCTTGCTTTCAGAACATCCGCGATCAAGCCATTGAAAGTTGAAAATCAAAAGACAGAAGTTAAGAGTCGGGAGTCAGAAGCCAGGAGTCAGCAATCAGAAGCAAAATTGGTTATCGAAACTTCGTTTGTAAAAGAAGATTCAACCCAATACAAAAAGGAACCTGAACTTCAGACACCAACACCGATAGCAATCGGGACCAAACCTCAAACAACAAAACTTTCTCCTCTTGATAAAATAAGAAACCAGGTTAAAGGCAATGGAAATAATGGAACCGGAAGTGAAACGATTAGTACCCCTCTTGAGCTGGAAAGTTTACAAGCTGCATGGAACGAATACGTGCAGAAGTTGAAAAATGAAAAAAATCCTGCCGGTACTAATTTCGATATGGCAGAATTAAAGATCCAGGATACCAACAGTTTTATTGCAATCGTCACCAATAATATTCAGCTACGTTTTATAGAACAGGGCGGACAAAAAGCCTCTCAATTTTTGCGTGAGAAATTGCATAATAATCTTCTGCAGTTTTTTATTGTGATGGAGGAAAACAAAGAAGAAAAGATTCCGGTTGGTACTCCACTTACCTCCCGAGAACAATTTTTGAAGATGACAGAAAGATATCCGTTAGTAAAAGAATTAAAAGATAAATTAAGATTGGAATTGGATTACTAGGAAGTGATACGTCAAGGGTAAGAAGTAAAATATGTGTGTAATTCGTTTCACATCTACGTTTGATATTTTACGTTGAAAAGTTGAATAGAGAACAGGATGCACAAGAGTGCGACCCTTCGCTTCGCTCTGGGTAAACTGCGACGCTATTGCTCAATGTTGAATAGGAATTTGAACGGAGCGTCGCAACGAAAGTTTAATAGAAATTCTTTAGTCGGGCACATAAACTGCCTTCTTCACCTTTGGCCACCTGCCTACCGGCAGGCAGGTTCACCATTCACGAAATTGCCTTAATTTCGGCGCTCAATTGAATACGTTATGGCCGAAGTGATTTTAATGCCCCGCCTGAGCGATACCATGACCGAAGGTGTGATTGCCGCATGGCATAAAAAAGTTGGCGACAAAGTGAAAAAAGGCGACCTGCTTGCCGAAGTGGAAACGGATAAAGCTACGATGGAACTGGAAAGCTATAAGGATGGAACGTTACTCCATATTGGTACTGAAAAAGGCGGAAAGCTGCAAGTAAATGACCTGCTTGCGATCATAGGTACAACGGGCGAAGACATTTCTTTATTAATAAAAACTGGCGGACAGGCAAGCGAAAAGAGTGAGAGTCCTAAAAAGGCTGAACCGAAAAAAGAAACAGCAGCAAAATCAACAACCAGCAATAAACAACCCGCAATGAGTAATGAATCGGCAACGGCTACATCTGCACCAATTAATATTTCAAAAATGGAAGAAGTTGTATTGATGCCCAGATTAAGCGATACGATGACAGAAGGTGTAATTGCTGCATGGCATAAGAATGTTGGTGACAAAGTAAAGAAAGGAGATATTCTTGCAGAGATAGAGACTGATAAGGCGACAATGGAATTGGAAAGCTATAAAAACGGAACATTACTGTTTCAAGGCGCTGCAAAAGGTGAAAAGATCCAGGTAAATGACTTGTTATGTATCATTGGTGAAAAAGGTAAAGTAGATGTTGATGCCATTGTAGCTGCGACTAAAGATGGAGTTAGTCAACAGTCAACAACAGTCGACAGTCAACAGGAAGTTGCTGAAAGTTCGAAATCTTCCTCTGAACCTGTGACTGAAAAAGAAGAAGCATCAAGTTCTTCAACAAACGGGAGAATGAAAGCTTCGCCTCTTGCAAAAAGATTAGCAAAAGAAAAAGGCATTGACCTTAAGTCAGTTCATGGAAGTGGTGATGGCGGAAGAATTGTAAAAGCCGATGTTGATAGCTTCAGTCCGCAGTCAACAGTTAGCAGCCAACAGTCGGCAGTTAGCAGTAAGCAAACAACTGCCAGTCCACAACAACCTGTTGCGAAATTCACTCCCACAACTGAAGAGAAATTTGTTGATACTCCAAATAGTCAAATGCGGAAAACAATTGCCCGTCGTTTGGGCGAAAGCATGTTTGCCGCTCCCCATTTTTATCTCACAATGGAGATCAATATGGACAACGCAATGTCTGCCCGTGCACAAATGAATGAATTCAGTCCTGTAAAAATTTCTTTCCAGGATATGCTGATCAAAGCATGTGCAATGGCCTTGCGTCAACATCCTGCAGTTAATTCATCATGGATGGGTGATTTTATAAGAACCTATCAGCATATTCATATTGGCAGTGCGGTGGCCGTGCCGGAAGGATTGATTGTTCCTGTAATAAAATTTGCAGATCAAAAATCATTTTCACAAATAGCGGCTGAAGCAAAAGAACTTTACGGAAAAGCAAAAGATAAAAAATTGCAGCCGCATGAATTCACCGGTAACACTTTTACTATAAGTAATCTTGGAATGATGGATATTGAAGAATTCACTGCAATTATTAATCCTCCTGATAGTTGTATAATGGCTGTTGGAAAAATAAAAGAAGTAGTAGTAAAGAAAGGAGAAGGGTTT
>JBIOVR010000413.1:0-2760 GCA_044867875.1 Chitinophagaceae bacterium | reverse complement strand
TAACCGATTACCTATTGATAGTTAAGTATATCGGACCTGATATTGGGGATATTTTTTACAAATTTGACTCACCTTCAATAAATCAAAAAATCATATTTTCTTTTATCGCAGTTATCTTAATGAGCGTTGGTGCTATTATCGTTAAACTTACTTCACAAAAAAAATACAAACTGATACTTTGTGGGGCATTTATTATTGCAGCTTTTGCCGGGATTGTATATTTTAACAATGCCAAGAAGGGTGAAAATATTAATGATCAGAAAATAAATAACATTTCTGTTAGAGCTCGCTACAATAAAGAAGCAATTCGAATCATAAAAAAACACCCCTTGATGGGTGTGGGAATTGGAGACAAAAAATTTAACCTACTCGAACGTGATATTAGTTTAGGAGATAAGCGCTATGTTGAATTCGGCAATGAAACTTTGCCTGATCATATTTTCAATCCTCATAACCAATTTTTAGACTTTTGGATCGCAGCAGGCATACTACCGGTTATTTGTCTGCTTCTGTTTTTTATAAATGAATTTTTTAAAGCAATTCGTTATAAGAATATAGTTTATTTGGGAATGGTTTATTGCACCTGTTTATTCTGCTTTACCGATTTAGCAATGATGGTTCAAAGAGGACAAATATTCTTCTTATTTTTTATTTGCGTTTTCGAAATAGAATCTAGGAAAAAGATGACTGCACCTTCATTGCCGTGAAAGGAAAGTGCTTATCAGTGAATTAAAATAGCTTGTTCATTTATATAAAAAATAAAAGCCACAAAACATTGTGGCTCTAACTGCGGTGAGGGAGGGATTCGAACCCTCGGTACATCTTTAAGGACGTACGACGGTTTAGCAAACCGTTGATTTCAGCCACTCATCCACCTCACCTTGAGAAAATGACTGAATTGATATTCTTAGTTAAGAACGCCCCGATTAAAATCGAGGCGATCTTTTTAGGTCGGGAAGACAGGATTCGAACCTGCGACCCCCTGGTCCCAAACCAGGTGCGCTACCGGCCTGCGCTACTTCCCGATTCCCTTTTTTAAAGGGGTGGCAAAAATAAAGATTAATTCCTTTACGAAAGGCTTTATTCTGTTTTTTATAGAATAAAAAATCCCCAACTTTTCAGTTGAGGACACTTTTAAATCATTTTTAAATCCAAAGTCGATCACATTGCCGCTAATTGCACTTTTTGCTGAAGCTCCAGTACGTTTTCGCGGAATACGCCATCGGTATCCATCAGGTCTTTCACCGTTTGGCAAGAATGAATTACAGTAGTATGGTCGCGACCCCCAAAATGTTCTCCGATCGTTTTTAATGAGTTTTTAGTAAATGCTTTGGCAAGGTACATCGTAATCTGTCTGGCCTGCACGATCTCCCTTTTTCTTGTTTTTTGCAACAGCTTATCATAAGGCACATCGAAGTAATCGCAAACCATTTTCTGAATGGTTTCGATCGTGATTTCTTTACTGGATGATTTGACGAAGTTTCTAAGCACTTTTTTAGCAAGATCAAGATCGATCTCTCTCCTGTTCAGCGAAGATTGTGCCAGCAATGATATCAAAGCCCCTTCTAATTCCCTTACATTATTACTAATATTATAAGCAATATATTTCACTACTTCCTTTGGCATTTCTAAGCCATCGTGCTTCATTTTTCTTTCCAGGATCTCAATTCTTGTATCATAATCAGGAACCTGCAGATCAGCGCTAAGACCCCAGCGGAACCGGCTTAATAATCTTTCCTGCACACCTTCCAGATCTTTTGGTGGCTTATCACTTGTAAGGACCAACTGCTTACCCGATTGGTGCAGGTGATTGAAAATAGCGAATAATGCATCCTGACTTTTTTCTGCTTTTGCAAAAAATTGCACATCATCTACTATTAAAATATCGATCAATTGGTAAAAATGGATAAAATCATTGATCGCATTGTTGCGACTATGATCCATGAACTGGTTGATGAATTTTTCTGAGCTTACATAAAGAACCACCTTATTGGGATGTGTTCGTTTCACTTCATTCCCAATTGCCTGGCCAAGATGTGTTTTGCCTAAACCAACGCCTCCATATAAAACAAGTGGATTAAATGAATTGGCACCGGGTTTTTCAGCAACTGTTTTACCGGCACGGCGTGCTACACGATTGCAATCACCTTCAATAAAAGAATCAAAAAGATAAGCAGGATTCAGTTGCGGATCGATCTGCATTTTTTTCAATCCCGGAATTACAAATGGGTTCTTTACCGGATTGTTTATGATGAGAGGGAAATCCATTTCGTTATTTGGATACATTTTATAACCCTGACCAGGAATATCCATCATTAAAGGTTGCTTGGTCTTATTACCACTATCCACCATTATGCGATATTCGAGACGAGCTTCTTTGCCTAACTCACGTTTCAATGTCTTCGCCAATAAATTTACATAATGTTCTTCGAGATATTCGAAAAAAAATTGGCTGGGGACCTGGATGACAAGAATATTATTTTTTATTGAGATTGGTTTGATGGGCTCAAACCATGTTTTGAAATGCTGCCATTCAACAATGTCTTTAATGATCTTTAAACAATTAGTCCAAACTTTTTCAGCATTCTTCTCCATCGGTTAGTAAGCAATTTATATCGAGTTAAGAATCTTCTTTCTTTCAACGGGTTTGTTTCAAAGGAACGAAAAATTTTTTCACAGGAGGACGAATATCTAAAAATCTTTTCTAATAAAAAATTTTTATTCCTCTGTTTTTTTTGTAACCGTAATTGAACTTGATCC
>JBIOVR010000412.1:0-2092 GCA_044867875.1 Chitinophagaceae bacterium | reverse complement strand
GCACAATCCCTCAAAAGGGGTATGGTGATTTAAGGTATGACCTTATACTTTTCGTAGGGCTCGAAAAAATTTGGAGCGGCGTTCCTATACTAAATATTTTGGTATATAATACTAAAATATTTAGTTTTACAAAATGCTATCCATTTAATGAAGATCGAAAAGGCACATATCATCAAAAATTTAAAAGATCATATTCTTTTTTTACAGGGATATAAACGTTCAACAGATAATTCAATACGAATTAATTTAGGTCCAATTGATAATTCTTTTCCAAATGAAAGTTTCCCATTGGCATCAACACATGAATTTATAGTTGAAAGAAATGAGGATGCCTCTGCTACAAAGGGTTTTATATCTCATATTATTTCTGAATTAATGAAGCTTAATGGGATCTGTATTTGGATAAACTCATTTGAAAATGTATTCCCTCCGGCTTTAAAATTATTTGGAGTTGATCCGGAGAAAATTGTTTTTATATATGTCAAGAGACAGAAAGAAATTTTATGGGTGATAGAGGAAGCATTGAAATGTGATGGATTAGCAGCTGTAGTAGGAGAGATAGCAGAAATAAATTTTACTGAGACAAGAAGATTGCAATTAGCAGTTGAAAAAAGCCGGGTAACTGGATTTGTCATTCGTAATAAACCCCGAAGTATTAATATTACTGCATGTGTATCTCGTTGGAAAATTTCACATATCCCAAGCAAATTGAAAAATAACTTACCTGGTGTTGGATTCCCGAGATGGGATATTGAATTGTTGAAGATCCGCAATGGTAAGCCTGGTTCATGGAAAATGGAATACTCAAATGGGCTGCTTCATGTTGTAGAAAAAGAAGAGGAGTTAATTGCCTTGACACAGAAAGAAAAAACAGCATGAGATGCCGAAACGGTTTGTTACGATATGGTTTCGTCATCTAAAGACGGATTGGCTAAGTCGCCGACAACCTGATCTTCTTCACATACCTTTTGTTTTAGCATTACCCGATCATGGAAGAATGATCGTTACAGCAGTTAATAGTGCCGGTGAGAAGGAAGGAATAAATCCAGGAATGGCTGTTGCAGATGCCAGGGCGATTGTTCCTGGTTTAAAAGTTATTGATGATAAAACAGAATGGTCAGATAAACTATTAAATTCTTTAGCCAAATTTTGTATTCGGTATACTCCATGCGTGGCGATCGATGAACCCGATGGTCTTATTCTTGACGTAACCGGTTGCTCACATCTTTGGGGCGGGGACCTTCTTTATATAACGAATATCATCAATCGGTTTAAACGTTTTGGATATGATGTGAAAGCTGCAATCGCAGATACTATTGGAGCTGCCTGGGCCATTACCCGTTTTCATCAAAGCGAAATGATTATACAAAAAGATCAACAATTGTATACTTTACTTTTTTTATCTCCTGCTGCTCTTCGACTTCAACAAGATACCCTCGAACTTTTATATAAACTTGGATTGAGCCAGATACGAAACTTTATTGGAATGCCTCGTTCAGTTTTAAAACGTCGTTTTGGGGATCATTTAATACAAAGACTTGACCAGGCATTAGGCTACGAAGAAGAAATGATCCAGCTAGTTGAAGAACCACAACTTTATCATGAATGGCTGCCATGTCCTGAACTTATTTTGACTCGAACAGGAATTGAAATTGCCTTACAAAATCTATTGGAGAAATTAAGTTCCCGGCTTCAGGAAGAGCAAAAAGGAGTTCGGCAGGTATCATTTAAATGGTATAGGATTGATGGAAAGATTCAACGGATAGATATTGGAACCAATCGCCCCTCGAATAATTCTAAACACCTTTTTAAACTATTTGAATTAAAACTTGACACAATAGAGCCTGATCTGGGAATTGAGTTGTTTCTACTGGAAGCAAACAAGGTAGAAGAGCTTTTACCAATGCAGGAAAAATTATGGGCGGGTAATAACGGTTTAAATAATGTAAAGTTTTCTGAATTGATAGATCGGATCGCCAATAGGATTGGTACCAATAATATTCATCGTTATTTACCAGACGAACATTATTGGCCAGAAAGATCGATTCGATTGGCGGTATCTATTGATGAAACAGCAACTACAACATGGAGA
>JBIOVR010000411.1:0-8176 GCA_044867875.1 Chitinophagaceae bacterium | reverse complement strand
ACACAATTCATGGGTAAGACGTGATGCTTTCGCCAAAGTGGTCAATTGCCACATCTTCATATTACGCAGGTAAAGCTCATCAAATTTTTTCCGGGGAGAAAGTGTCTGGCCAATGTAAATATTGAATTCAACACCATCGGTTACATAACGTTCAAAATAATGAGGAAAGATCTGTTGTACAGAAGTTTGTTCCCTGTCCACGAACCGGCTAACCTGTTCATTTATTTTTGCAATGCTTTCTTCAAACTCTTTCCGGTGATGATAGATCATCCCGATGTTTTTATCAAGCGCAGCGAAATAAGCATCAATATCTTTTTGGATCGCCGGTGCTGTTCCTTTCAAGTGCTTGAAAATTGAAGCCACCTGGTTTTGTAAAAAATCATGAATGGTTGTTTCCTCATCGCTCAGCAATACATCACTTGCAGCAGAAATATGTTTATCGATCTTAAATTGCACTTCCTGCAATAAAGGGAATGACATAGCGGCCTGTGCTTTTTTAATAACCGAGGCCGCCATTTGTAATTGTTCGATAAAATCAAGTTGGATCGATTGAGATCTTTCTACTGATGAATTACGAATATCTATAGCGCCATATAAAGGATAAACGGATTCAAATGCTATTCTTTCAGGTTTTGGATCTTTGCCTTGTTGTTTTTGTATGATATAATTATAGGCGGCCTCAGTGAATTTCCATTCCACTGATGGTTGCACTGCAGTAAATTGTTCTTTAATTACTTTATCTATCTGGTTGTCCAAAGACTCTGCACTTTTTTCAATTGCACGGGTAAATAGCGGGATCGCAACATCAAGCCTGCCAACATGTTTATAGTTAAGTTTCCCTTCATGATCTGAACCGATCTCAAGTATGCCCCACAAGTCTCCGTTATGTTTCAGCGGGGCTAATATCAAACTTCGGTAGCCCTGGTCAAAATAAAAACCGAGATAATCTATTTCATTTACTCTTTCTTCATCTATCTTTTCATAGATAATAGGCTTGTCAGTTCCCATGAATAATTCACGACAGCAATCATTTACAGTGTCTCTTTCCATTACCGCCTTATAATGTTTGAATAAAAGGCTATTGCTGTTGTGTAATTCTGAAAAAACATAGTGACCATTCACTTTAAAAAAAGGAGTGATCCCAATTCTTATATCTTTTATACCGATAAGCGATTGAACGAGGTCCTGCAACTTGTGATAAACAACGCCTTCGGAAAAAGCATTAAGATTCAGCAGTTCAGATTTCATTTGTGAGATCACTTCTGTTTCTGTCACATCGATCACACGGCCAATAACAATTCCTTCGAATACAAATTGATCTATAGGGATATTATGTTGTAGTTGTTCTAATGATAAGAGACCATGATCTTTTTTATTGATAAAGTCTTCAGGTATCGGCAAATGACTTCCTGTATATTTTACATCGATGTACCTTGTATCTAATTGCAGTTCCATATATTTTATCAAGCCCGAATGCGGATCATGATAAGGATGTACTGAGGAAACAAATTCAGGAGTATGGTAATTACAATACTTTCTTAGAATAAGATTATAGGCACCAATTAACCGGTCATGTTCGATATCTTTTCCAGTTTCATTATCCGGGATCTTTATATTTTTTGTTCCCGGTTCAATAAACAACAAATTAAAGAGACGGGAAGTATAAATAGTTGTATAAGAAAACGGAAGGCCAACAGAAAAAAGCATTTCATGTTCGCTGGCAGTAGGAGGGAAGATAATACTGAGTAACATTTCCATCCATTCACGATGCGTTTCTAAAATCGCAAGATCTTCGATCGGATTTTGTAATTCAGGATGGTTGTTTGCATATTCCAAAATACCTGAATAAAGTTTTTTTACTCCATCCGATGAGCCATGATGCAAGGCTCTTTTAAGCACGGCAAGCAGCGGTTGAAATGATACCTTGCTTTGATAATGTATGGACGTATAAGTAGTGTGCATCTCCATCCTTTTTATTTATGAAGTCTGATTGTTATTCCGGAAAAATGAGCAGGTTTATAGGGGCCGGATAGGTAACGTAAATTTAGTAAATGCAGTTTAGTTCCGGTGATTTATTAATAAGCATCTATTATCTTAATGCCGGCGAGATAACTGTCTTAAAATAACGACATGCGGGTCTTACACCACATTGTTCACACTTTGGATTTCTTGCCACGCATATATAACGTCCATGAAGAATAAGCCAATGATGAGCTTTATGAATTAATTCCTTCGGAAAATTTTTCACCAATTCTTTTTCTACTGCAAATGGAGTCTTCATGGTACTGGGAACAAGGCCGATTCTCTTACTCACCCGAAATACATGCGTATCCACGGCCATGTTAGGCTGTTTGTCAACCACTGATGTCACAACGTTTGCTGTTTTTCTTCCTACACCAGGCAATTGGATCAGTTCATCAATGGTCATTGGAATTTTTCCATCAAATTTTTCCATCACCATTTTAGCCATACCAATTAAATGTTTTGTTTTATTATTGGGATAAGAAATGCTTTTTATAAAAGGAAACAACTCATCAAAATTTGTTTTGCTTAGTGATGCAACATCAGGAAATCTTTTAAAAATAGCCGGTGTTGTCATATTCACTCTTTTATCCGTGCACTGCGCAGAAAGAATTACTGCTACGATCAATTCATACGGATCTTCATAATCTAATTCGGTCTCGGCTTCAGGTAAATGCTTTTGAAAATAGTCAATCACGAATTCGTAACGTTCTTTTTTGGTCATACCGCAATTTAAGCTAAGAGATAAAAAGAGGAAAGAAAAAGAGAAAACCTCGATATATCAGAAATAAAAAAGCATCACAACAATTAAGTTATGATGCTAATAAATTGTTTGGATACTTAAACTGTTTGCTCAGTTCTTTCCTTCGCGTAGTTCAAAACTTTCAACACTACTTCAGTACGTGGTGATTCTTTGATCTTGTCTAACCGCTGCATTGAAGTCTTCAGTACAGAAAGCTTTTCACGTAGTGCCCAGCTTTTCTTTAATGCTTCTTCAATTGAGGTAGTTTGCTCGGGAGTTGTCTCCTTGTACAAATACAATAAAAGATCCTCGGGGGTAAAGTTTGTCATTGGCAATCCAATTAATGTCCTAAAATTTTTTGTCCTTAAAAAGAGTGAATTCGAAACGTCCGCTATATAAACGGATCATAGGTTTGCCATATTGTGCCGGATCTCCTTATTTATTCTTCAAATCGGGGTTTTCCGATATTATAAAAATGTCCTCATTTTCCCTTTTCATCAAATATTTCTCACGGGCATATTTTTCTATCGTTGCTGGATTTGTCTTAAGTTGCTCAGCCTCAACCGATTCTTTTGCAATTTCCTTTTGATACCATGCCTTACTCACCTGTAATTCCTTTAGCTCACGCCGGTGCTCCATTTGAGTAAAAACATCTCTTGGATCAAAGAATAGTATCCATACTATAAAGGCAGAAACTGAAAGAAAATATTTGTTTTTTAACCAGGCAGGAATCAGGTTTAGTAGTTTCATATTATTGGAATTTTAAGAAAGAGATCAGACTTCTGATCCCAACTTCAGCAATCACTTACCAAATTTAATCTTTCCATTCGGATAAATTGCAGACATGCCCAGCAATTCTTCAATTCTTATCAACTGGTTATATTTTGCCATGCGATCTGTTCTTGATGCGCTGCCTGTTTTTATTTGTCCGCAATTCAATGCAACTGCCAGGTCAGCGATCGTTGTATCTTCTGTTTCACCACTGCGATGACTCATGATCGTATTGTATCCGTTATGTTGTGCTAATGTAACAGCGTTTATGGTTTCAGTTATTGTACCGATCTGGTTCACTTTTACCAGCAAGGCATTGGCGATATCCTTATCAATTCCCTGTTGTAATCTTGTTACGTTTGTTACAAACAGGTCATCACCTACTAACTGGCATTTATCACCTACGGTTTTGGTCAGAAATTTCCAACCATCCCAGTCGTCTTCAGCCATCCCATCTTCAATAGAAGCAATTGGATATTGCTTCACCCATTTTTCCCAATACTTCACCAACTGATCACTTGTCATTTCCTTGCCGCTGCTTTTATGAAAAACATATTTTTTCTTTTTGCTATCCCATAGCTCACTATTTGCAGCATCCATCGCAATTACAATTTGCGAACCTGTTTTATATCCGGCAGCACTTATCGCAGTCAATACTGTTTCAATTGCTTCCTCATTTGATTGAATGTTCGGAGCAAATCCACCTTCATCACCCACATTGGTACTAAATCCTTTTTTCTTCAACACAGTTTTTAATGCATGAAAAATTTCTACACCCCAGCGCAGACCCTCACTAAAACTTGTTGCACCAACAGGCATTACCATAAATTCCTGGAAATCGATCTTGTTATCAGCATGTGCACCGCCATTAAGGATATTCATCATCGGTATCGGCAATGTCTTTGCATTGGTACCCCCGATATAGCGATACAATGGAAGTGATGCTTCTTCAGCAGCAGCTTTTGCAACAGCCATACTCACAGCAAGCATCGCATTTGCTCCCAGCTTTCCTTTATTATCACTGCCATCAAGCTGTATCATCATTTCATCAATACCAGTTTGGTCAGCCACATCATTTCCAATTAACGCAGGAGCGATCTTGTCATTTACATTTTTAACTGCTTTCAGAACCCCTTTACCCCCATAAGTTTTTTTATCATCATCACGCAATTCAACGGCTTCATGTATGCCAGTGCTTGCACCACTTGGCACTGCTGCACGGCCCAGCGCACCTTCATCAGTCAATACATCTACTTCAACTGTAGGATTACCTCTTGAATCTAATATCTGTCTCGCAAAAATTTCGGAAATGTAACTCATGATTTAGTTTATGGTTTTTTGTTTGAAGTTTATAGTTATGTTATCAGCTTTGGATCATTATTAAGCTTCTGTTGCGTCGCACTCTTGTACGTCCTGTTCACTAATCAGCTTTTTGCGTAAGTGACCTGAACACATCTTCCAGGCTTTGACTATCGCTTTGCAAAGAAACGATGTTGAGATTATGCAGCAATGAGAGTTCAAAGATTTGTTTGCGTAGCTGTTCAGGATTGTCGGTTGCTAACTGCCAGTTGTTTGCATCAATTTTATTCACTGATTTTGCATCTGGTAATTGATCTAACCAGCTTTTATCAATTGACTCTTTGAAGCTTACTTTCACGGTGTTTGATGAAGAAGAATGCTGTCGAAGGTTACTGAGTTTATCATCTGCTACTAGCTCTCCTTTATTAATTATTATCACCCTGTCGCAGATCGCTTCAACCTCCTGGAGGATATGAGAAGAAAATAAAACCGTCTTATCCTTTCCCTGTTTCTTTATCACCTCACGAATTTCAATTATCTGGTTGGGATCAAGACCAGAGGTTGGTTCATCTAAAATCAAAACTTCCGGATCATGAATCAATGCCGCAGCCAACCCAACTCTTTGTTTATACCCTTTTGATAATTGCCCGATCTTCTTTTTGCTTTCCACAGTTAAACCCGTTAGCTCAATTACATTTTCGATCTTCGACTTTGGATTTTCCACTTTATGAATTTCAGCAACAAATGCCAAATACTCTCTTACATACATATCATAATACAAAGCATTCAACTCAGGCAGGTAACCAATTTTCTTTTTTGTTTCCAATGGTTGATCAGCCACATTCATTCCGCATACAAAAGCTTCACCGCTTGTTTTTTCCAGATAGCCGGTAATTATTTTCATGGTGGTTGATTTCCCGGCACCATTTGGTCCCAGAAAACCTACGATCTCACCTTTACCAACTTTGAAAGAAATATCATTTACAGCTTTTTGCTCACCATAAACTTTGAGGAGGTTTTTCACTTCTATTGACATGATGCGAAGTTAATGAGCTGATTCGATAATATGCTATTGTGATAATGTGCCATTTTATTAATTAGAGCTTTTAATCTTTTATTGGCACACCGGCTAATTGTCATATCATTTCACAGCAACGGCGATCTTAGAATCCGCCGTTCCATAATATAGAAACCATTTGCCTTTATAATTCACTAAGCCTTCTAAGAAACAAACACGATTCACCTGGCCGGTTATTTCATAAGGCTTATCAGGTTTCATGAAATAGGTATCCATTCTGTCAATAACTTTTGTTGGATCGTTTTTGTCAAATAATATTTGCGAAGCCGCATAAGTTCCTTCTGCTAAACTCGTATCACCTTTTGATTGAAGATTCATGCTGTTATAAATAAGAACAATTCCTTTTTCAGTTAACATAGCCGGTGGACCGGGCTCTACAAGCCGGCTGTCAAATTTTTTGTTTCGGGGACCAAATACAGTTTTGTTTCCGTCTGAGCCTATTATAACCTGAACCCAATTGATAAGATCATCAGAAACTGCCATAAAAATATCTGTATCTCCCCAATACATACAATACTTGCCACCAATCTTCACAGCGATCGCTTTTCCATTTTCATATTTGCAAACAATGGAACCCGATTTACTCCATTTATTTACTTCAGCAGTATCATTTTTAAAAACATGACCATGTTTTGTCCAATGATAAAGATCTTTTGAAGAAGCGATCAATAGCCTCGCCTTATCACCATCATAAGCAGTATAGGTCATGTAATAAATTCCGTTTTCATCTTCTACAATTCTTGGATCTTCACATCCACCTTCCCATTCATAAATTTTTGTAGAGTCATTATCGGGATACAAAACAGGAACAGGGTGTTTTGTAAAATGCAAGCCGTCGACACTCCACGCAATGCCAATTCTTGATGTGCCTGCAAATTTTCCAATACTGTCTTCAGCTCTGAATAAAAGGAAGACAGTATCATTTCTTACAACTGCAGCCGGATTGAATACATCTTTCTCTTCCCATTGGACAATTGTATTTCTTACAGGGCAAAGAAAAGTTGAGTTTGTATCAGGTAACAAAACAGGATTTGCATCATCTGCTTTTGTAAAAGGTAACAAGGCCCAATTGTATTCTTTACTTTGGTCAGCAGTCGGTTTACAACTTATCAAAACTGTGATAATGAATAGTTGTAATAGGTATTTGATCGTTCGCATGTATTAATATTTTTTCAAAGCAGTCTTAAAGCTAATTCTTATTTTTAGATTGTCATGACAACAATTATAGTTATTGTTTTTATCATTGGATATCTCGCAATAGCATTTGAGCACCCATTAAAGATCAATAAAGCGGCATCTGCTTTACTTACTGGTGTGATCTGCTGGTCCATTTATGCTTTATCTGGGAGCGATAAAGAACTAATTTCTGAAAATCTATCGCATCATCTTTCTGATATCTCCGGGATACTTTTCTTTTTGCTTGGCGCCATGGTAATTGTTGAATTGATAGATGCACATGATGGATTCGAGATCATTACAGAGCGAATTCAGAGCACTAATAAAAAAAAACTAGTTTGGATCATTGGCATTATTACTTTTTTTCTTTCAGCAATACTGGATAATCTTACCACTACTATTGTAATGGTATCATTGCTTCGCAAACTTATTCCTTCTCATAAAGACAGGTTGATACTTGCCGGGCTTGTAGTGATTTCTGCCAATGCTGGCGGAGCCTGGAGTCCCATCGGCGATGTTTCAACCACGATGTTATGGATGGGTCACCAGATCACTACAGTTAATATTATTGTTAAAACGATTTTTCCTTCCCTGGTTTGTTTTGTTGTTCCTGCTTTTATTATGAGCATGCAAATGAAAGGTTTTATTGAAAGAGATGAATCAAAAAGAGAAAAGCTTTTGTCCACTAGCCATGAAAGAAAAACTGTTTTTTTTATCGGCCTTGCTTGCTTGTTATTTGTTCCGGTATTTAAAACTATTACTCATTTGCCTCCCTATATGGGTATTATTTTCGGACTTGGTTTAATGTGGGTGACAACCGAAATGGTGCACAGTGGGAAAGATGAGAGTGAAAAAGGATTGCTTTCTGTAAATCATGCCTTGCGAAAAATTGATACACCCAGTATTTTATTTTTTCTTGGAATTTTATTAGCAGTATCTGCCTTGCAATCAATAGGTATTCTTACATCGGTTGCAAATTCATTAGATAGATCAATTGGCAATATCAGTATCATCACGATCATTATTGGTTTTCTTTCTGCCATTGTAGATAACGTGCCATTAGTTGCAGCGGCACAAGGCATGTATAG
>JBIOVR010000410.1:0-10196 GCA_044867875.1 Chitinophagaceae bacterium | reverse complement strand
GTATCTGTTGTTTCGATCACTCCTTCACCTTCTTTGGTAAGACCTTCCATTGCATCACATTTACATGCTTGTGGATCTTTTCCTAAAATTTCAAAAATCTGTTCCAATCTTTGAACATGTATTTTGGTTTCTTCGAGATGATCAAGGATCGCTTGTTTCAACTTTTTAAATGATGTTGCTTTAGCCATCTTCGGCAAAGCTTTTATCAAATGGTTTTCTGCCCAATACATATCTTTTATTCCATCTGTAAATAATTTTATAAGTCCATCTGAAGGGTCCAGCTCTATAACATCCATGTCCGCATCTTTAGTAGGTTTTATTTTTGAAGGATTATCTTTTGCTGGAACAATATTTTTATTTTTTTTGGAGAAGGAGGTAGTAGATTCGGCAGCCGGCCTTTTTTTAGAATTAGATTTTGCCATAAGTAGTGTTTTATAATAATTGTTTAAGAATGACTAGATGAGTACAAAAAACATGCTATGACTTTTAAACCAATAAAAACAAAATGATGAGTATTTAATACCCCAATTTTTTTTGGAAGCATAACAATGATTCACAGTTCTTCTATCATGATGTATTATTCCCTGTTGTCTTACTCACCTTGGTTTTATGCTCATCAGCCAGTTCTTCAAGTTCAGATTCAGTTTTTTCTTCTATGGCCAGCAGGTCATTGCTTGCCTTATCATGACTTGCAATCAATTCATTCATTTTTATACGTATGGCAGTTGTGGTTTTGTTTACGGCTCGTTGAATAATAAAAAAACTAAGAAACGAAATAGAAAGAATAATATCCCGGACGAGATCCTGGAGATGAGTGTAATTCTTTACGCTTTGTACGAGGAAAAAGATCACTAATAAAAACGCAACAACAAATGTAAATGGATGTCCGTATATTTTTAATGCAATACCCACCATGCTTTCGAACCACTGCTCAATGCGTTGGTAAGTTGTTTTTTCTTTCATCAATAAGGGCATAGAAAATTCGTGCCATTGCCTTATTGGAGTCATACTTTTTTATTGATGTGACTACATGTATTCCAATGGAATGAAAATTGCAATTGAAATGGAGTGCAACTCATTCAAATTTTTTTACCCCTATATGATAAGAATAAACGGGGATTCGATAGAGCATTATATGATGATCTGCGGACACGGTTAAAAGATCAGTTTGGTGGCGTCACTTTGTATCGTAATACACCAGCAGAAGGTTTATGGAAAGATGAAACAGGCAAAACAAGCTTTGACGAGCTGATAATAGCTGAAGTGATGATCCGCGAAATTAATGAAGAATGGTGGCAACAATTCAGGCAACGGTTGGAACATGTATTTGATCAGGAAGAAATTTTGATCAGGTCTATTGTGTTTGAAAAATTATAAATACTTCTGTTTCTTAATTATTCAAATCATTTCTTTGCTTTTTCTTTTGCCATCGCTTGCCCAATTAATCCGTTGTGCCGGTTAGGATGTCGTTCCAGGTCTTTTTCAAATTCAGGAAGTGCTAAAGCAGGTTGATCCATTTCTAAAAGCAATTCACCCAACAATTCACGGGCAGGAATAACAGGGCCCGGTGTGACGGGATGTTTTTCTGTTGCATCCTCTGCATCCGCTGCTGCTTTCATGAATGCTAAAGCTTTTTCATTATTCCCTTTTTTGTATTCTATCCATCCTTCTGATGCATTGATTTGAACAGCAACCTGTGCTGCTTCTAATCCTTTATTTTTTTGATCTTTCAGTTTTTCATAGGCTGCTTTCAATGTGTCAAGTTCTTTTTCCGCAGCATTTATATTATTCAGGTGTACATGACCTAATATTCTTGCAAAATGGATAATAGCATTCTGCCAGGGAAATTTATCCCATGGAAAATTTAATGGGTGGATGTTTAATTCTGCAGCCTGTTTCCAATCTTTTCTTTCTAATGCATATCGGGCCGGTATAGCCGCAAACGCATAAGCCACTTTAAAATTTGCAGGATATACTTCATCCATCGTTTGCAAATAATCTAATTGTTGTTTAGCAAGTGCATTTTCTTTTTTCTGCAAGTAAGCATATACCAGGTAATCCATGCCGTGAAGCTCTTCATCCCAATGACCTTTGATCATTGCTTTTTCTGCATAACATTTAGCAGCGGAAACAGACACAAGGTTTGACTTTATACATTCATCCCAAAGTCCAAGATTGGTGAAAATATGTGATGGCATATGTTGCGCATGAGCAGAAGCAGGAGCAATGCTTGCATATTTTCTAGCAGCGGACAATGCAAGTGGTGATAGTTCGGGATAATCATAACTATGAATGAGATAATGAACAATTCCGGGATGTAATGGTTCCGCCTGGAAAATTGGGCTTAATATCCCAAAAGCTTTTCGTTGCCTTGTATAAGATTTATCTGAAGGATCAGCAGCGGCATTTAAAGCCAGTGCATAAAAAATAGCGGCTTCTTTATCATCGGGATAGGTTTTATAAATTGATTCCATTGCTTTTTCAAACTTCAAAACACGGGTGCGATGATCTGATTGTTCAGCATTACCATAGAATTGTCCCATGGCTTCAATATAATCTGTTTCTCTTTTGGTTTTGTTTTTGATAGACCGGGCTATATTTATTGCCTGCATTCCTTTTTGTAATTCTGTTGGAGAAGGAGGCACCCAAAGCGGGTGAAAATTACTCATAGCCACTCCCCAATAAGCCATGGCACAATCCGGAGCTTCATCAATAACCTTTGCAAACATTTTTTCTGCTTCATCATATTCAAATGAATGAAGTAGTGCGATCGCAGTATTAAGATCTTTTTGCAGGTTTGCAGGAACAGTTGAAGCGAAGGAAACAGTTCCAAATATTTCCCCTTCCTGCGGGCCACAGGAAATAACTTCACCTTTTTTTAGATCCAATGAATTAATAGCTGAGTCCGTTGAGTTGGTTTTGCTTTTGCAGGAAAGTAATAGTATAATAAAGAAAGCAATTGATCTCATAGAAAAAGTATATATACAAATTTAAGTTTTTTTGTAACCACAAATCAGTAATACACTCACCCAAAATTATTCGCATACCTTTAATATTTTTTACCAGTTATATATGAATAAAATTTTGATCATCATTTTCTGTTTCATAACGATCGGCTGCAGCTCTGTGCCAAAACTTTCGCATACTTATAAACCAGTTACTGCAGTCAATGATGTGTGGAGCACCGGGAATGTTGCTGCATTTGAAAAGAAGTTGGAAGAGTTGCGTATTCACTATCACATTCCTTCAATTGCCATTGGCATCGTTAATGAAAAAAAATTGGTAGTAAGAGGCGGCCTAGGTTTCGCAGATATAAAAAAACAGGTCAGACCGGATGAGAACACTGTTTATCACCTGGCATCTATCACTAAAACTTTTGGATCTATTATTCTCATGCAATTAGTAGAACAAGGAAAACTAAGTCTTGATGACCCGATCAATAAATACGGGATCAATTTAGGTGGACGATGGGGGAGTGATCCCCGTATAAAAGTAAAACACCTGTTAACGCATACTGCAATGGGCGGCTGGCTTAATGGTTATAAACCGGGATATAAATTCAGATACAATGGCGATTGGTATGGACGGTTGGGTAAAGTAATTGAAAAAGCGTCTGGAGAAAGTTTTGGAGAATTGGTAATGAAGAATATCATTACGCCAATGGGAATGATAAATACTGTACCCAGTACAGATGACAGCATAAATTTTAAATTGACGGGTTATAACAAAGATTCTTTTTTGACAAAAGTGGCGCCACCTTATAATTGGCAGGGAAAACAAATAGCACCAATCCAAATGAAGTATGGATTCGGTCCGGCGGCAGGTATCATGAGCAGCGTAGCTGACCTGGCTAAATATTCCATCGCTATTGATGAAAGAAAGTTTTTAAAGCCCGAAACATGGGAAAAGGTTTTCACTCCTTATGTTACACCAAAAGGAAAAACAATACAGTATGGTCTTGGCTGGTTTGTGAAAGATTATAAAGGATTAAAAATTATATGGCATACCGGTTGGTGGTATGGTTATTCAACACTGCTGATAAAGATCCCGCAAAAAGATCTTTATTTAATTATACTTGCTAACTCGCAGGATCTGAGTCGACCTTTTTATCTTACACATTATCCAGTGCCTTTACCAGATCCATTCAGCAAAAGTTTGAGTAAAGATTTATTGGCCTCCGATTTTGCATCTCTGTTCATTCAATATTTCGTGGAGTGATCTTTATCAGGATCTGGAAAACCATATTTCAAAATGTCCTGGCCTTGTACCCCTGCCTGAACCTCCAATTTTTTTAGGGGTTTCATTGATTTGTAATCCTATGTTTTGACTTTTCATTATTGAAATTAACCTTAAAGCATCTTGCTGTTCTTCCTCCCGGTAATATCTGACCTCTGTTTTAGGAGGAATATAAATATTAGGTTTTTTCCCAACGTTTTCAATATCGGGCACAACAAAATTTTCATTTCTTAATGTCACTTGTAGAGATTCTGCCACAGCTCTTTGACTTTGGTCGCTTATTTGAATATATACCCTTGGGCTTAAATTATTGCTATACTGCGAAACAAGTGGAGATTCCTTCTGGTCGATCTTTTCAATTATCTCTTTTTTCTTAATTATCTGTTCTTCAGTTGGGTCTTTTATTGAATCAAGTTTTTCCTTTTCTCTTTTTAGCCGAATGTATTCCTTGTATTCAACTTGAAGTGTATCGAAGTATTCTTTCCATGACCTTTTTAAATCTCCGCTTGGAGCTACAATTGAAAGATATTTTGTTAATTGAAATCGCTCCTGTATGTTATCCACTTTTTTTACATCTTGTGCATATGTATTGAAATATTCCAGCTCCTTTACATCTTGCTCCCTTTCTTTAAACAGGTCACTTATTATTAAGGTAACGGTGGCTATACAAACTGATACTATCGTATATTTTGAAAGCTCAATTATTTTTTCAAGTTTTTCTGTCGGAATGCTATCTTTTTTAATAAAATAGACGGCGATGAACAAACCAATAATTGTAATTGCAATGAATACTCCATAAAGGATAAACGATATAGTACCTGGATTTGATAACATTATTCTGAATTTTATGGTTATAAGATCTTATATAATATGGAAGCTCTTTATATTATCTTTTTATTTTGAAAAAATACTTTCACGTAGTATCGAATAGGCGAAACACGCCAGTTACCGTTTGATCACCTTTAATTAATAGGTGATCTTAGGATTTATCACATCCTAATAAAAGCCTGGTATTTTCAAACTCATGTAGGTATGGAGCAGGATTAATATGTTTGAAGGTAATTGAAGAGTACAGCAAAGTCAATCACTCCTTAGGGGTATATCGCATCAAATATTTTTATAGAACACTACTGATAGGGGAGATTTTGTTCAGGTTCTGTTCTTATCATGTTTCCAAAGGCCATAACTTTTTGTCCAGCCACGTGTTTTATACCGGTACCAGAAATGTAAAAGCATTGCAAAAACAAAAGCGAGGAGTAAGATGATCCACAATAATTTGGTTCCCCAGAAAAAGAACAGTATGATCCCTAATAAAATATATTTGAAAACTCTGAACCAGATAGGCTGGGAGTGCTTTGAAAATGCAACCTCCATTTCACGTTTGATTGTTTTGCCTAACTTCATTGAATAATTTACATCTAAATTTTTATTGCCCACTCATTCAGCATAGGCCTTCCTAACAAAGCATTTGCTTCCGCATCATCTTTAAACTTTTCTTTTTTGGGATCCCATTTTAATGGCCGTTTTACCTCGTATGCAATATTGCCAATGTTACAAACTGTCGCAGTACGATGTCCTATCTCAACATCACATATTGGTTTGGTACGCTTACGCATGGCATTTAAAAAATCTTTGTAATGGTTCTCACTCTTGTACACATGCTTTTGCGTGTCAGCAATTGGTTTATCTTTTATTGAGGCAGGTGTTGTTTCAAGTTTGCCACGAGCTATGCGTAACTCACCTTCAGTTCCGGTAAATATCACTGCATTGTTCCATTCCCATTTTTCATGGGTCATAATAATATTGTTTTTATACTTATAAGTTAGAAATGGATGGTCTGCATCCGGCGCAAAAATTTCTGTAGGACCGCTATCATCCATATCTAGTGCCCATTGAGCAATGTCAAACATATGTGCGCCCCAATCCGTTACCTGGCCACCACCGAATTCTTTGTATTTTCTCCAGTTAGGATAAACATCTTTTGTAATAGGCGGTGCCAGTTCAGAATTAAAATGTTTAAATTCATTTGGTCCCAGCCATTTCTTCCAATCCAAACCCTCTGGTACAGGTTCTTCAGCCAGGTCATAAACAATTGGCGGCGGACCCACATTTACTTTTATACTTTTTATTTCACCAATAAATCCATTGCGAATAATTTCAACCGCCTGGCGAAACTCAGGCCATGAACGTTGCATGCTTCCCGTTTGAAAAACACGGTTATGTTTTCGTGCTGCATTTACCATTGCTCTTCCTTCTTTTACAGTAAGTGCTAACGGTTTTTCACAATACACATCTTTTCCTGCTTCAGCCGCCCGAACCGCCACTGCAGCATGCCAATGATCTGGTGTAGCAATAACTACAGCATCGATATCTTTCCTGGTAAGCAATTCTCTAAAATCATTATACACTCCAATGTCATCGTTGGTAGCTTGTTTGTTTTTTTCCTGGTTAGTTTTTATGGTCTTCAGCATTAGTTCGGTTTTGTCTTTATACACTTCACTTAATGCTGCGATGCGGATCTCGTTTGTTGTTAAAAAATAATTACTGAGTATACGTCCTTGCTTTCCGCAACCAATAAAGCCGAGGGAGATCATGTCACTTGGTGGAATGTATTTAGAACCATCATATCGAACTCCTCCGAGTACAAAACGCGGCAGTATCATATATCCTGCCAGCGCCATTGCTGAATGCTTAATAAAATTTCTTCTGCTATTGTCCGCAGATGGTTTCTTTTTTTTATCAGTCATTGCTTATTAATTTATTTACTGATGAAATGATCATTTTGATAAGGCCCATTGAATGGCTCCTGCAAGATGCTGGAGAAATAAAGGTTCGGTAAAAGCTTCCGGGTGATGACCCCACTCTGTATAAAAGGCCCTGCCGCCATCGTAAGTATGATACCATGCTATTGGATGATAGTCGGGCATTTTACCACCTGTATAGGTTTTTTCATCTATCGTGATCAATACCGTTACTGATTCTTTTTTAAAAGATTTAAAATTGTAGATCTCT
Source organism: Chitinophagaceae bacterium (assembly GCA_044867875.1). Classification (GTDB taxonomy): domain Bacteria; phylum Bacteroidota; class Bacteroidia; order Chitinophagales; family Chitinophagaceae; genus VBAS01. The sequence continues at coordinate 2,948 of JBIOVR010000410.1, read as the reverse complement.
TCCAGCCTGCTCAATGTATCAGGCATAAAGCTAACGGAAGGGTGATCTTTATTTACAACATTATATAAAGCAACCTGTGGTTTTGGATGACTCTCGAAGTAAGCACCTACTAAATTATTATACCATGGCCAATCATACTCTGTATCTGTGGCAGCATGAACACCTACAAAGCCACCACCCCTATTTATGTATTTCTGAAAAGCCATTTGCTGGTCATCATTTAAAATATTACCTGTTGTGCTTAAAAATACAACTGCACCATATTGTTTCAGGTTTGCTTCAGTAAACACTGTTGCTTTTTCTGTTGTATCTACGATCCATTTTTTTTCAGAACCCATTTTTAATAACGCTATTTTACCGGCGTCAATCGATTTATGACGATAGCCTTTGGTCGAACTGAATACCAATATTTTTTCGGGCTGCATTATCTTCTTGCTCGAAGAACAGCCGAGAAAAATAACAATAATAACGAGAGAAATTATTTTAAATGAATTGTTCATAATATATTAATTCTTTAGTTGGTGATTATTTGTTTGTGTTGATGAAGTTAAGAACTTTTGCCTTGCTTTACTCGTCAGTGGAAATCATAGCCATAGTAGACACTGTATGAATTTAATTGTTGGATATTTGCATTGTAAGAGAACCAATAAATTATTATCATGAAAAAAATTACTTTATTGCTTTTATCACATCTTGCCTGCATTATAGTTTTATATGGCCAGGAGATAAAAGTAAATGACAAGCTACAAAAAGAGATCACTTCTTTAATTGATAAATATTCACAAGCAAGAGAAAAAAGAGATACGGCATTATTAAAAACCATTTTAACATCCGATATCGATCAGTTGGTTTCTACGGGTGAGTGGAGGGTAGGAATGAATGCCGCTGTAGAAGGCATGATGAAAAGTTCTGCCAATAGCCCGGGAACAAGAACACTTCATGTTGAAAAAATTCAAACAATCACTTCTTCATCTGCCATTGTAGATTGCCGGTATGAAATACAAAATGCAGATGGTTCTGCACGAAAAATGTGGAGCACTTTTATTGTTATAGCTGATAAGAAAACATGGAAGATCATGGCAATAAGAAATATGCTACCAGCAGCGAATAATTAGTACACAAAATGAATCACATCCTGGATAATATGATCTGGAATGCCCTTACCACTGGTAACAATGATATTGCTATTATCAATGGTGATGTTGGGTGCTATTTGCCGGATATTGCTCCGTTTGCCGGGATGAAAAACTTTAATGATGTTAATCTCAAAAAACTGTATGAATTTATTCCTCCCAATAGAAATGTGGCTATTTCATCATTACATAAAATGGATCATGATGAAAACAAATGGAAACTGATACAACCGATGGATGTGACCCAAATGGTCTATGAACATACCGTGAATACATTCACTACTAAGAATAGTTCATTAATTGTTCCTCTGTCAGAAGAACATATTCCGCAAATGTTGGAATTAACTGCAATCACAAGACCCGGTCCTTTTTTGCAACAAACCATCAGGTTCAAAAATTATTTCGGCATTTTTATCGAAGACCGGCTGGCTGCAATGACAGGACAGCGTATGCATCCCAAACCATATTTGGAAGTAAGCGCTGTATGCACACATCCTGATTTTCGCGGCATGGGTTATGCAAAGACACTGATGCTGCATGTAATGAAATTAATACTGGATGATTCTTTTACCCCTTTTCTTCATGTCTTATCAAATAATAGCAATGTCATAGAGCTTTATAAAACGATAGGCTTCAAGACAAGAAAACAAATTTTTGTTGATGTGATACGAAGAATATGATTCTGAAACAAGAAGGTCTTAAATTTTTCTATACTTATAAGTTATAATTGAGGACATAAATATAAAAAGCTGGCTGTTTTGTATAGTAAATTCTTTACCCGGGTCTGTCCATTTAAAACTGTTAATTGGGAAATACTCTTGAGATGAAGGTGCAAATGATTTAATGTTCAACATTCCGCCACTAAATTGATATTCTTTTTCCGAGTAATTGGGTATAAGAGGGTTAAAAGTTTCAGACACTCGCATGATATTTTGCCCGTTCTTTTTCATGAACCACAGAGTATCTCCGAAATTAGAACCTTTCACCCAGGCACCGTATAGATCGGATTCGTCTCCTGCAATGTCTTTTTTACAAGTAAAAAACAAGGAGGCAAGAACTAAAACAAGAATTGCGGCGATTATTGATCTCATTTTCATTTGCTAATGACAAGTCAAATGAAATTTACGTTGCATTGTCCGTTTTGCATCTCTGTTCTTCAATATTGTCATCGAACGATGGGTGCTATTTGGGGATGATTGAGACGACCGACAACGAACATAGGGGAGTTTAGGACTACGACTTTTTTCTCATTTTGATCACACGGGCTTGTGTTGCAGATCCTTTATTTTCTTTCTTCCAGTTTATCCAATCATCGAGGAAACTGAGAACTGTTTCATCATCTACAGTATTTCGCCAACTATGAAAGGCGTGACTACAAACGCTGCACGCCTCAGTGTCATCAAAGAATTTCGCTGCCCTTCTGAGAAAATCATCATCAATTTTTTCGGAGCCCAATATTGACTTGACATCTTCCTCACTTGCATCAAGCAGTTCAAGTACTTCGACTAACTTTTCAACCAATTTTTTTTCGTTTTGATCTAATGCCATAAGTTCTGTTAGAAAACAACGTGCCAGAAGATTTATTTCCCCAAATGCGTTGGAAAAGCACGCAAAAAATGTGATCAGCCGGTTAATGCCGGCTGATCGTCACTTGATATCAATTGTTTTTGAGATCCTGCGGGCATTTTCTTTTTTTGGTAAGCTTAGATGAAGAACACCATTATCATAAGACGCAGTGATCTTGTTCACATCAACGGAATCATCAAGCCTGAAACTGCGGCTGAATGTTTGCATCTTATATTCTTTTCTCAACCA
>JBIOVR010000409.1:0-2269 GCA_044867875.1 Chitinophagaceae bacterium | reverse complement strand
GCAGCCTTTTTGTTTCAGGTGGCTTTTTTGGGGTTTCTGATTTTAATCCATCAGCAGCTGTTGATAATCTTACAAGCAATGGAGGCGCTGATATTTTTTTAGCTAAATATTCGTTGAGCGGGGTATATGAATGTGCATTTAATATTGGCTCATCGAGTGATGACTATGGTATGGATATTAATGTGGCAGGCAGTGACAGGTTTTATCTTATTGGATATTTTCAGGGTAGCGTTGATTTTGCACCAACCGCTTCAACATTTTTATTAAACTCAAATGGAGCGGATGATGTATTTCTTCTAAAGTATTATTGGCCGCCAAATACTTTACCAACCGGTATTGTTGCGGGAAATACGATTTGTACAACTGGAGCAGGACAATTAACATTTACTGCAACCACAGGCACTAGTCCTTTTACTCTTTCATATAGTGATGGAGTAAATACATATATAAAAAATAATGTAGTGAGCGGTGTGCCGTTTAATGTCCAGGTTAATCCTACGATTACCACAACATATACAATTACTTTGATTCAGGATGCAGTTCGTTGTTCACCTCAAAATGTTTTACCGGGCATGACAGCGATAATATCTGTTGCGAACCCACTTGTACGATCAAATTATGATACAACTATTTGTAAAGGTGGCAGCGTACAGTTAATTGCGACAGGAGCACAAACTTATTTATGGTCGCCTGCAACGGGATTATCAAATGCTTCAATTGCTAACCCGATAGCTACTACGCAAGTACCAATGCAATATGTTGTTACTGGTACAACCGTTAACGGATGTACCGGAAAAGATACGGTCAATGTTGGAATTCATCTGAAGCCGGCGATCGCAATCAGCGATGATACAGCGATCTGCAAAAACAGTTCTTTACCTTTATCTGTAAGTGGAGGACAAGCATATTCATGGACACCAATCGCTTCATTGAATAACCCTAATTCTGCTACGCCAATTGCATCTCCGCTGGCAAATACACTTTATTATGTTTCTATCACGGATATCAATGCATGTCAGTCCACAGATTCAGTTAAGATCGACATACGTCCAGATCCAATTTTTTCTGTTAATTCAGCGGCTGCAATTTGTACAAACGGATCAGTAAAACTACAAGCAAGTGGTGGTAATACATACTTGTGGCAGCCTTCTACCGGGTTAGATTTTAATAACATCCCTAATCCATTAGCATCGCCAACAACTACAACTCCATACTCGGTCACGATCATTGATAATATTTGCAACCAATCTCAAACATTGAATACAACTGTTGCTGTTAATCCATTGCCTCAGGTGATCGCATTTAAGTCTAATGATATTGATTGCAGTAATGATCGCAGCCAGCTAAGTGCAACAGGGGCTTCACAATATAGTTGGTCACCTGCATCAACTTTAAGCAATCCATCAATTGCAAACCCCGTCGCTACTCCGACTACAGCAACTGATTATATTGTTAAGGGAACTGATGTGAATGGATGTGCTGCAAATGACACCGTCAACGTAAAAGTATTGAACGAAAATAAAGGCGGCTACCTGATGCCAACTGCATTTACTCCAAACAAAGATGGATTGAATGATTGTTACCGTGTAAGTCTTTGGGGAATTATTGAGAATATTGAATTTAGTATCTACAATAGGTGGGGGCAGCTTGTATTTTTTACAAAAGATGTCACTAAATGTTGGGATGGTACTTTTAAAGGTCTTCCTCAAGACCCAGGAGTTTTTGTTTATATGGTAAAGGCAAATACCACTTGCGAAAAAAACATATTCAGAAAAGGAACTTTTGTATTGATTAGGTAGGGGCCACTGAAGTTATTTTTAAATCCTGATCCAGGTTGAAGGAATGAGATCTTGTGTGTCCTGTGGACCGCTGTTATACCATTTGATTGGCGCAATAACAATTTTATTAGGATTATCATTCAACCATGCACCCCACCAACTAAAACTGCTATTGGCAATTATATTATGGTCACATTGACTGATAAGGTAAAGATCTTCAAAATGTGTTTTCGAAATTTCACCTGAAACAAAAATTGTATCGCTTTTATTGAAATTTTCTTTTGCCCAATTAATGTCATCTGAAAAAAAATAAAACTGAGGATTTGAGATCCTTGATCTTATGATCTCAAATCCTTTTTGATAATATGATATTGGCATTACACCATGACGTTCTGCTGCTAGTGGGTCACTTATCATATCACCTCGCCTTATATGAACCGCAACTCTGTTTGCAGATTCGGATGTGTCAAAATAATGTTTGACTCTAGCTA
>JBIOVR010000408.1:0-10653 GCA_044867875.1 Chitinophagaceae bacterium | reverse complement strand
TCACAGATTGCTTCTAATTCTTTTTTTGAAAACGTGGTGCCGGTTGGATTTTGCGGAGAGCATAATGAAATAAGCGTTGCTTCTTTTATATGCGGACGAATATCATCGGCTGTTGGCATAAAATTATTTTCTGCCGTAGCTTCTATCACTACATGCTCACCCTCCACAAAATGAGTGTAATGATTATTATTCCATGATGGCACCGCATAGATCACTTTATCGCCTTTATCACATATGGCACGGTAAGTTGCATAAATAAGCGGACGACCACCGGATGAAACAAGTATCTCGCCTAATGAATAATCAAGTTTTTCCCATTCTTTCATAAAAGAAACAATGGCTTCACGGAGATCAAGATTACCTTCTGCTGCAGGATAATTAGTAAAATGATTCCTGTATGCTGTTACAATTTCATCTTCTAGTTCTTTTGGTATGGGGAAAATAGAAGGATCAAAATCCCCGACAGTGAAATTATAGATCTTTTCACCCTGTCTCATTTTTTCACGGATCTCGCCTCCCAACTTTACAATTTCTGAACCTATTAATGTCTCCGACAAATTTGACAATTTCATGCCCTGTGATTTTGCAGCAAATGTAAAAGGAATGATGGAGATAACAAGAACGATTGTTAGCAATGGAAAAGGGTGAAAGCTCTATGAACTTTCACCCTTTAACTTTCATTTTTTCAATTATTATTGGATCGGTTTATAATCCTTAAACAAATTCACTTTTGTTCCTTCTACGAGACTGCGGTAATCTTTCCATTTGCCATCAAAAAATGTATTGATCCTTTGTACCACATCTTCTGTAGCCTTTTCTGCATTTATCACCATCGTTTCTTCCTGTTGGCTCGGCGCTACCATCTTACTTCCTATTGATTGCTGGGCCGACTGCATCTGGCTCATTACTGTTACTTCAAATGGACTTCTTGACAAACCCTGCCTGTCAGATGTTTTGCCACTAATAACTTCACGAATAGATTTTATCTCATCTTGCATTTTGGTTGTTGTCTTTCTTAATGAATCGGCTTCTTTTCCTTCCACACCTTTTAATTGAGCCTGCATTTTTGTACAAACCTCTTCTGCTTCAGTTAATCGATCCATTCCTTCTGTTAATTTATCCGCAGATTTTCTTAAACGATCATACATTTTTCGTTGCGCTATTTTTATATCGTTTCGATTACCCAACCTTGGATCATCTTTTACAGTAACATAAGTTGAATCGTATGCTCTTGCATAAGTAACTATCACTTTATAAGTGCCCGGCAAGACTGGGAATCCACCCGGTTCTGGCGAACCCGGTGTTGGTTTAGGTGAGCCCGGTTGACGGAAACCTTTTTCTTCCATTCCCCAATACTGGCGATTAAAACCACTGTCGACATTCCATCGAATTGTTCTTATCAATTCATTCTTCTCATTAAAAATTCTAACTATTGCACTATCACCTTTTCTTACACTACCCTGACCTTGTCCGCCCTGACCACCACCAAAACCTCCTCCACGACCGCCCCCACCTCCGCCACCTTGTTGTTGTGGAGCGGGCATTTGTTGTTGATTATTTGCAGAGGTATCATTCTGACCAACTGGTCGCTTTGGTCTATTTATATAAAACGAGATTGGGGCACCACGTCTCCTGTTGTCCGCATCCCATAAACCATCTACGCTCCATTCATATCCTGTAGCAGCCCGATACTGTGCCTGGTATGCTTCAGGTGCAGTGAAAACAGTTATAGGATTTGTTAATGGCATTCCTTTATTTGATGCTGCTTTTCTTAATGGACGAATATCATCGAGTACCCAAAGTGATCTGCCGAAAGTTGCGATGGCAAGGTCAGCTTCTCTTTCCTGTATTGCCAGGTCATAAGTTGAAACTGAAGGATAACCATTTTTCCATTGCTGATAAGTATCGCCATTATCTAAACTTATCCATAATCCATGCTCTGTTCCAACAAAAATTAAATTAGGTTCAACAGGATCTTGTATCATACACAATGCATAACCCTTTACTTTATTTTCATCAACTATCCTTGCCCATGTTTTTCCATAATCAGTTGTACGGAAAATATATGGTTTAAAATCACCACGACGATAATCATTAGCAACCACAAATGCTTCACCTGCATTATGTCGTGATGCAGTTATCTGTGGTATCCAGCAACTCATTGGCATTCCTGAAATTTTTCCACGGAAACTCGTCCATGTTTTTCCGCCATCTCTTGTCAATTGCACATTGCCATCATCAGTGCCTGCCCAAATTATTCCCTGTTCCTTAGCGGAAGGTGCTATTGTGATAATAGTACAATGCGTTTCAGCACCGGTTATATCCAATGTTATTCCACCTGTATTTTGAAATGCTTTGATCTTTACAGAATCATTTGTTGTAAGATCAGGAGATATCATTTGCCAGCTGACTCCTTTATCTGTGCTTTTATGTACGAACTGGCTGCCGAGATAAATTGTTTTTTTATCAAAAGGATCTTGTGCCATTGCTGTATTCCAGTTCCAGCGCAACATTTGTTTTGGATCTAATGTTGGTGGTTTTACAAACCAGCCTTCTCCTGTTTTCCAATTTCGCCGACCTACATTTCCTCCCTGGCTTTCACTAAAAACCCAGCTAGCATCTTCAGCATCGGGCATTACATCAAATCCGTCACCGCCACCAACATTATTCCAATAATAATTTTTTATACCCGCATTGATCCATGTATAAGCAGGGCCATGCCAGCTTCCATTATCCTGCATTCCACCCATTACATTATAAGGCATTTCATTGTCAACATTGATATGATAAAACTGACCAACAGGAAGTTTGTCATCAAACACCCAGTTCTTACCACGGTCATGTGTGATACCAATACCACCATCATTTCCTTCGATCATAAAATTCCCGTTCTTCGGATGTATCCACCATGCATGATGATCAGGATGAATGCCTGAATATGGGATCAGAGTAGAGAAAGTTTTACCACCATCTTCACTCACCTCTACCTGGTCATGAATATTGTATAAACGATTTTCATTTTGCGGATCAACACGTATATCCTGGAAATAAAAAGGTCGGTTGGTTACCCACCTTGTATCATTTGTTACCAATTCCCATTTGGTACCGCCATCATCGCTTTTGTATAAACCATTTTTTGTTGCTTCCACCATTGCATACACTCGGCGAGGATCATTAGTGGCATACGCCAATCCAACTCTTCCATAAGTTCCATCAGGCAAACCGTCATCCTTACCCAATTTCTTCCATGTCTTACCGCCATCGATCGTAAGATATAAACCGCTTCCCGGCCCACCACTTTTAAAATCCCACGGCGTACGACGATGCTGCCACATATTTGCTAATAAACGATTGGGATTCGATGGATCCATTACAAGATCAGCACAACCTGAAGTATCGTTGGTATATAAAATTTTTGTCCATGTTTCACCCCCATCGGTTGTTTTAAAAACTCCTCTTTCCGGGTGAATGCCATAGGGATTTCCAATAGCAGCCGCAAACACCGTGTTTGGACTAACAGGATCAACAATGATGCGGTGAATATTCCTGGTATTTTCCAATCCCATTCTCTTCCAGGTTTTGCCAGCATCCAATGTTTTAAAGATTCCTTCACCAATGTTCAAAGAATTTCTTGGATTGCCCTCACCTGTTCCTACCCAAACAATATTTGGATTTGACTGCTGCACAGCAACTGAACCGATATTTTGTGTTGGCTGTTCATCAAACACCGGCGTCCATGAATTACCACTATTCTCTGTTTTCCATACACCACCGGAAGCAGCGCCGAGATAAATGATATTTGGATTTTCTAACACAACATCAATTGTTGTGATACGACCACTCATACCAGCCGGGCCGATATTACGTGGTTTCCAATTTTTAAATTGTTCGAGACTTAGTTTTTGTGCGGTAGTAAACAAGCAGATCAAAGTGCCGAAGGCACCGAGCAAAATAGTTTTTCTCATTGCATGTGATGTTAAAAAAAAATAAACTTACTTAAAAAGAAGCATTGCAGAAAAAAAATGGTTGGAACGGCGGCTAAGAGAATAAAAGACAAAAAGAGACAAGGAGACTTAAATAGATTTGTATATTATTCCATAAAATGAAAAAGAGACGAGTGTTGTTCTCGTCTCTTTTTCCTCTTTCTCTCTTTTATTCTCTAAGCTTAAAATGGCTTGACCGTCTTTACTCCCTGAGGAATTTTTGAACTCTCAGGATAAAGAACTGCTTTCACCATATTATTTAATGTCAAAAATTTCTTTGCAGCTTTTTGTAAGTCCTCAACAGTGATCGCATTCACTTTTTGTTCATAATCCAATACATTTTCAGGATCGGTTTGATCAATAAATGCATTTGACAATACACTCAGCCAATAATCATTGCTTTGAAGATTTACATGATATTGCTTTTTCCAAGTTTCTTTTACCTTATCAAGATCTTTTTGATCAATGCCTTTTTCCTGTGCGTCTTTTATAATATCAAGTAAAGCCTTTGTAAGTTTTTCAACATTCTCTGGTCCGCATGGTAGACCAGCAGTGATAGTGTAATGAACATAAGGTCTTTTATAAACAGTACCACCAATGCCTCCACCATAGATACCACTCATTTCTTCACGAAGTTTTTCAATGATCTTAATATTCAATACTTCTAGCAGTGCAGCGAGATTCATTTTCTCTTCACGATTGTATTCAGTTTCCCCTTCAAACATTAGTGTGATCATTGCCTGCGATTCTTTTCCTTTTTTCAGATTAGCTTCTGTTGATCCTTTGATCATCCTGATACCATTGTCTTTGAATTTATTTTCTTTTGGCGCAGAAGGCAAGGACCCAAGATATTTTTCCAAAAGAGGTTTTGCTTTTTCAACATCGATATTTCCGACAAAACTGAAATGTATGCCATTCGCATTGCCAAAGATGTCTTTATAAATGGCAAATGACTTGTCAAGATTTAAACGATCAAAATCTTCCGGCGTTGGAAGTTCATTTGCCCACGGGTTGTTATTGTAAACAATTTTACCAAGAGTATCCTGGAACCAGGTTTGCGGATCTTGCTTTGCAAATTGAAGCCCTGCTTTATTTTTTGTTACAAATGATTTGAATAAGCCTTCATCTTTCCGCGGTTGTGTATAATACAAATAAACCAGTTGAAGAAAAGTCTCAAAATCTTTTACACTACTGCGGCCTTCGATACCTTCTTCATGGCTATTGATATAAGGAGTAACCGAAACTGTTTTTCCCGCCATAAATTTTCTCAGGTCAGTTGGCGACATATCTTTCACACCCATTTGCCCTACAAGCACTGCCGCATATTGTGCATTTTCTTTATCCGCAAGATCAAAATTGTGAAATCCACCGAAGCGCCAGGAATCCATTTGTATTTCGTCATTCTTAAGTGTTGTGGGTTTTATTGTTATTGTAACTCTATTACTTAAAATAAGATTTGTTGTACCCAGCTTTTCATTTTTTGTTTCACCAGTAATTTTTCCCGGCACTGGGTCTTTATCAATCAATGCAGATGCAACGGTTTTTTCCTCATAAGCTTTTACAGGTTTATTATTTGCCGCGACAAGAGCTTTTAATAGGTCGGCATTGTTTGGCAACTTATCTTTTTGTTTAGTGGGGGCTTCTACCAATGTAAATGCATTTGCAGTAGAAGGCATTTGTTTTGCGATCGCATTTATTTCCTGCAAACTGATCGTTGGTAAAACCTGTTGTAAAAATTTATAGCGATGTTCAACACCGGGAATAGGATTGCCCTGTAAAAAATTATTTACATACTGCTGAACGATAGCTCCGGACTCTGATTTATCTTTTTCTCTAAAAGATTTTTCTGCTGAGTTCATCAAACTTGCTTTTGCACGATCGAGTTCTGTTTGCAAAAACCCAAATTGTCTTGCACGATTAGTTTCACCAATTAATGCATCAATAGCATCCTGCAACGGCGCTTCGCCAAGCACCGCAAAAGATGTAAAAGAATTATAACCCCGAAGAAAAGGTTGAAAACCAGTATTGGCAAAAACAAATGGCGGGTTTGCTTTTTGGGTTAATTCAGATAATCGCTGATTGATCAAAGAACTTACTAATCCTTCCACGGTACTTTCACGATAGTCGCTCCATGTTTTTAATTTTTTTGCCGGCCTTACAAAATTGAAGATCTCCAGGAAAGTGTTGGTGGCTTCATCATCAGTTACCACCATTGCATCAGGTGCAGTTCTTTGTTTTATTGGAATAATGGCAGGTCTTGCAGTTGCATTAGCAGGATTTGTGAATTTAGAAAAATGAGCTACGATCTTTTTCTCCGCATCTGCCGGATCTATATCACCGACAACAATTACTGCTATTAGGTTTGGACGGTACCATGTTTTATAAAAATTCTTTAGTGTTTCAGGCTTGAACGTTTTTAATACTTCGTCTTTACCAATTGGCAAACGTTCTCCATATTTTGAGCCATTGAATAATCGTGGAAAATACTGGCGGCTCATTCTCTCAGAAGAACCTTTGCTTAATCTTGATTCTTCCAGTACAACACCCCGTTCTTTTTCAACTTCATTTTTATCAAATAAGTTATTGAAGGCCCAATCTTCCAATACAGTGAATCCTTTCTCCACAACAGCTTCATCATCGGTTGGGATCGGTAAAATATAAACTGTTTCATCAAAACTTGTATAAGCATTCAGATCGGCGCCAAACTCCACTCCTGTTTTTTGTAAATAATCAACCAACTCATTTTTCGGAAAATTTTTGGAGCCATTAAAACCCATATGCTCCATAAAATGTGCTAGCCCACGCTGGTCATTATTTTCTAAAACGGAGCCTGCATTTACAGCAAGTCGTAACTCAAGTTTCTTTTCAGGCTTTGCGTTTTTACGGATATAATAAGTAAGGCCATTCGCCAGTTTCCCAACCTTCACACTCTTGTCTATGGGTAGCGGATCTTTCAAATTATATTGGCCAAACGAAATGACATAGAAAAAAGTAAATACAAAAAAGAATAATGGTTTAAGCTTTTGTTTCATGAGCTGATTTTTAGGGAGGTAAATATACTCAGGGCTGTTCGTTAAGGAAAATAAAAAACTCCCTCAGCGGGAGGGAGCAATAGTTCAAAGGGAATATGAGTTGTCCGAAGGACTCCTTCGGAGATTAATTATTCGGTTTTTCTTCTTTCTTCTCATTGTATTTCTTTTCGGCTTCTTTTGCTTTTGCAAAATCCAGTACTACACCATTGATGCAGTAACGCAGACCAGTTGGTTTTGGTCCGTCATCAAACACATGACCTAAATGCGCTTTGCAACGTCCGCATTCAACTTCAGTTCTGCTCATGCCAAGTGTATTATCTTCCAGGTAAATAATACTTTCTTTACTTATCGGTTCATAAAAACTTGGCCAGCCACAACCGCTTTCAAATTTTGTATCGCTTCTGAACAATGCATTGCCACAGGCTGCACAGTAATAAGTTCCTTTTTCATTGAATGATTCATATTTACTGCTCCAGGGTCTTTCGGTTCCTTTCAGGCGGGCTATTTGGTAAACATCACCAGGAAGAACTTTTTTCCATTCTTCGTCACTTATATTCACTTTCGAGGTATCGGTATTTGAATAAACCGGGTTATTCTTTTTATTAATGGTATCCATTTTTGCAAATTTTGTTTTTGTTGATTGTGAGTAGCTGCATTGCTGGCAGGCTGTAGCAACGATCAATAATATCAATACCTGTTTCATTTTACTAGGTTTCTTGTTACACAAATTTACGTTTAATAAAGTTGGTTGGTTTCCAGAAGCCGGGCAAATGGGTAGGGCTTAACATTTTATTACAAACAGCCGTTCTGTTTAAATGTTTTTATCCAATTCCGTGCCCATCAATGAATTTTTGGACAAGGGACATTATATTTGTCGTTCACACAGGTTAGCAAGTACATGTTCAATTTAATTTTATTTGGCCCTCCGGGCAGCGGTAAAGGCACGCAATCAGACAAGCTGGTTGAGAAGTATGGACTTGTCCATCTTTCTACCGGCAACCTGCTTCGTGAAGAGATCGCTAATAAAACCCCCCTTGGCAAAGAAGCAAAAAAATTTATCGATCATGGCCAATTAGTTCCCGATGAAGTGGTGATCGGCATGGTGGATTCTTTTTTTGACAGGCACAAAGAAGTAAATGGTTTTTTGTTTGACGGTTTTCCCCGTACAGTAGCGCAGGCACAGGCATTGGATAAATTGTTAGCATTGAAAAAAACTGATATTGCAATAGTGCTTGCTCTTGACGTTACCGAGCAGGAATTAATAAACAGGCTGCTTAATCGTGGTAAAACAAGCGGCCGCAGTGATGATAACAACGAGGATGTAATAAAGAAACGATTTGTAGTATATACAAATGAAACCTCTCCGGTGGCAGATTATTATAAAAAAACAAGGAAATTCAAACCCATTCATGGCGAAGGTTCCTTAGATGAGATCAATGCAGCTCTCCGGCAAGCTATTGATAAAGCGATGGCAGATCATAAAAACTAACCTTACCACGTTCCCATTATCTCCAGGAGGGATTTTTTTATGTCCTTGTTTTAGCGAACTTGCAGGAATTAAGGCTCGCTACACATGAATTTCGAAAAAGAAAACTTTCTACGAACAAAGTTCATTTCTCATTTACAAAAGCTAAAAGCTGATACAACGCCTCATTGGGGAAAAATGAATGTTCAACAAATGATCGAACATTTTTCAGATGTAATTATGTCCGCATCAGGCAAGATTAAATTACCAATTGTAACACCTTCCGATAAACTTCCACGGCTTCGGGAATTCATGTTTAGCGAAAAACCATTTAAAGAAAACACCAAAAGTCCCGTTCTTGCCGAAGAACCTGCGCCTTTAAAAAAACATACTAAAGAAGCGGCTATTGGTAAATTACAGGAAGAGCTGATCTATTTTTTTCAGGCTTTTGAAAAAGACCCGGCTTTAAAAACCATCAATCCTGTTTTTGGAGAGCTGGATTTTGACGCTAATATTCAACTGCTGTACAAACATGCATTGCATCATTTAAAGCAGTTCGGTATAGTTATTAATTAATAGATTCATCTATTGCTTTTCTATCTCTACATCAACTCCATATGCTTCATTAGACCAAAATGCATTATAAAATTAAAATACCTTTGGTCGTAATATTGTTTTTACATGAATAAGCTTGAAAATTATATAAAGGGAAAATGGGTGATCGGCGACGGTGATGGTCAACAACTTTTTAATGCGGTGACGGGTGAAGTAGTGGCAAATGCTACTTCAAAGGGATTAGATTTTAGATCGATGACTGAGTATGCAAGAAAAATCGGAAACAGGAACTTGCGAAAAATGACTTTTCATGAAAGAGGAAGAATGCTGAAAGAACTTGCTCTTCATCTGCGCAAGCATCTCGATAAATTTTATTCCATCTCTTATAAAACCGGCGCCACAAAAGCAGATAGCTGGGTAGATATTGAAGGTGGCATTGGAAATCTTTTTGCCAACGCCTCTCTAAGAAGAAAATTTCCTGATGAAACTTTTTGCATCGATGGTGAAAGTCATAACCTGAGTAAGAACAATACTTTCATGGGAACACATATTCTTGTTCCAAAAGAAGGAGTGGCGATCCATATTAATGCATTTAATTTTCCTGTTTGGGGCATGTTAGAAAAAGTTGCCGTAAATCTTTTAGCAGGTATGCCGGCAATTGTAAAACCGGCAACGATCACTTCATACTTAACTGAAGCAGTAGTAAAAGAAATTATTGCAAGTAAAATTTTACCCGAGGGTGCGTTGCAACTCATTTGTGGTAGTGCCGGTGATTTGTTGGATCATGTTACATCACAAGATGTGATCACTTTTACCGGCAGCGCATCAACGGGGTTAATGTTGAAGAGCAATCCACGAATAATGAATGAGAACGTTCCATTTAATATGGAAGCTGATAGTTTGAATTGTATTGTACTTGGTGAAGACGTAACACCCGATAAACCGGAGTGGGATATTTTTATAAAAGAAGTGAGGAAAGAAATGACATTAAAAGCAGGACAACGGTGTACAGGCATTCGAAGAATATTTGTTCCTGAAAATAAAATGGAAGATCTGTGGAAAGCGATCTCAACTTCTTTATCACAAACAACCATTGGCAACCCTTTAAATGAAAAAGTGAGGATGGGAAGTCTTGCCGGCGAATCACAACGCAAAGAAGTGAAAGAACAAGTACAAAAGCTGTTGGCTTCCTCTCAAATTGTTTATGGTTCGCTGGATAGTGTTGAAGTGGTTGATGCAGATCCAAAGAAAGGAGCTTTTCTATCTCCTATTTTATTAATGAATGATAAACCACACACGGCAAAAGAAGTACATGAAGTAGAAGCATTCGGGCCTGTAAGTACGATCATGCCTTATAAAACTTTGGATGAGGCAATTGAATTGGGAAAACTTGGTAAAGGAAGTCTTTGCACAACGGTAGTAACTGCTGACTATAAAATTGCAAAACAATATGTGATCGGCGCCGCTACTCATCATGGAAGAATCCTTGTCTTGAATAATGAATGTGCTAAAGAAAGTACTGGTCATGGCTCACCATTGCCATTATTAATTCATGGCGGTCCCGGTCGTGCTGGTGGTGGCGAAGAAATGGGTGGTATTCGTGGTGTAAAACATTATA
>JBIOVR010000407.1:0-5160 GCA_044867875.1 Chitinophagaceae bacterium | reverse complement strand
CCATAAAGAACCGTGTCGCCAGCTTTTACTGACATTGGTTCATCTTTTTTGCCAGGACCAGCAGCAATAACAACACCACGTTGTGGTTTTTCTTTTGCAGTGTCCGGAATGATGATGCCACCGGCAGTTTTCTCCTCAGCAGGAGCCGGTTTCACAATTACCCTGTCGTGAAGCGGGGTAACACTTAACTTTTTAGCCATAGTTGAATTGATTTTTGAGTTGTTGAAATGATTTCCCCATAGATTTTGGGGGACGGCGAAGGTACAGGAAATACCATGCCGCCTGTCCCGAAACGGTAAAAATTTCAGGTTTAACGGACAAACCCTGTATTGAAGATTTTATATGGGGGAAAAATTCAGGTTATCGTGTCAAATTTTCATTTTTGGCAGAGCTCCTGTTTGAAACTATCGAACTGATCTTTTGACCCACCCTGCCTAAAATTTGTTCAGCCGCATTTCCAACGGTTTTGCCGGCTATTACACCTAATAAAATAGATCCTAAGTTCAAAGCTCCATTTAATAATGCATTACTAGTTTTGAGATTGAAACCGGTCTCAGGTTGACCTGGTTCTGCAACGAGATTCCTGGACAAATCCTTCCTTAACTCTTTCCATGAAAGATCCAATTGCCTTTCAAGCTCAAGCTGTTTTACCTTAAGCGTTAATTTTTCGTTTTCAAGATCTCTTATGTTTCTAATCTTTTTCATTTTCTTCTTTATCAAATATTACTCTTAAAAGTGCATTCATGATCGGCTTTCCTATTAGCCGATCTTTGGATACCCAAAGAACGAGTCCCACAATAAGCACTATTCCCCCAACTATCACGAAGCCAAGCCAAGGACTTTCCAACCATTGACCAATAGCTACAGCACCAGCAATACTGATCAATACAAGGAAAAGAAAAAAAACCAGGGCAGATATAACTACAGCTATCATAACAGACATCACTTTTGAGGTCTTTTCCGCAAATAACAGCTTTAATTGTGCCAGCCTGATATTTACATATTCTTTTACCTGGTCAACAAAGCCATCTGCATTATTAAAATCCTGTGTCATAAGTTGGTGGATTTACTGATCGTTATGTCTATTTCTCTCCCATCATTCATCTTACTAGACCATACAGACGAATAATTATTTACATGTCTCTCCAAATTTAGACTTCTTAACTGGTAATGTTCATGAGTTTATTTACAAAGAATGTTGATAATTGTCACTGCCAGCCCTTCATCAATTAAAAAAATGCTTTAAAGATATTCTTTACTGATCCGATATAATGTCCGCCAAATAAAACTGCATGAACCAGCAAGGGATATAGCTGGGTAATTGGTAATCGTTTTTGCCATTGTTTTTCTAATGGGTATGTTTCATTGTATGCATCATAAAATCGTTGATCGAATCCTCCAAAAAGCTTCGTCATACCAATATCCATTTCACGATGGCCACAATAAACTGCAGGATCAAATATTGCTGCATACCCGGAGGAGATGATCATATAATTACCGGCCCAAAGATCTCCATGTAAAAGTGAAGGAGGTTCGCTTGGGAAAATAGTTTTTAAATTATTACAGAAAAGATCTGCATCTCGAATATCTGTTGCAGAAAAATCGCCGGCATCAAATAATTTTTTCACCAGCGGCTTTATCCTGCATTCAGTATAAAAAGAATGCCAGTCATCATGCTGATCATTATTTTGATTTAAGCTACCTATATAATTATCTTCATTCGATCCAAAATATTGCTGTTGCTGTTTATGCATTATCGCTAATCCGTTTCCAAAATTTTCCCACATATCTTTTTTGGGTGACCCTTTTTCCAGCCATTCCAATAACAGGTATTGCTGATCATTGCAACTGCCCTGCCTAATGACTTGCGGAATTTTAAGTGTACAATATTCACGAAGCTTGTCAAGACCGTTTGCCTCCCTTTCAAACATCAAAGGATACTTATTCTTATCATTTACTTTTAAAAAATATTTCCCTGTCGGGGTATATAAGCAATAAGATAAATTGATATCCCCGCCACATACCTGTTCATATCGCTGAACATTTAAATCACAATCTTTAAAAATATTTTGCAATACTTCCATGATAAACCTAAGATAAGATTGCTTCGGTTTCACCTCGCAATAAAAAAACGGGCCCTGTTAAGAAGCCCGTTTTCAAATAAAGTAATTTCTTAACTAAGATGCTTAGAAAGGATCTTAGCAAGATCAAACATAGAAACCTGGTCTTTACCAAAGAGAGGTCTTAATTTCTCATCAGCATTGATCATACGTCTGTTTGCTTTGTCCTGGAGATTATTTTTCTTAATATAATCCCAGATCTTTTTAACGGCTTCTGTGCGGGGAACTGCACTAGCACCGATCGCTCCAGATAAAGTTGAGCTTGGAGTCAATGCTTTCATAAAAGCAGCATTTGGCTTACGGGCAACTTTTTTCTTAATAGCTTTTTTAACAACAGCTTTTTTAATTGCCTTTTTAACAACAGCTTTCTTAACTGCTTTCTTAACAACAGCTTTCTTAACTGCTTTCTTAACTGCAGCTCTCTTAACTGCTTTTTTAATTGCTTTTTTCTTTGTTGCCATGATTTTTTGGATTTAAAAATTTCTAATGGGATTAGTCATTACTGTACCAAATATATAGTTTTTTACATTCCACCAAATTGATTACAACTTTTTTCTATTCACATTTTCCCTCGGAGAAATTGTAAAAGTTGCCTTTTTTACCAATGAAGGATCAAATGACGACCAGGTTTTTACTCATAAAGATGAATTATCGAATTGAGTTTACCCTTCTCAAATGAACTTCAATTATACATGAATGACTAACTGTATTTTGCTGTGTTACCAAATCGCCATTCCTATAAAACCCTTACCCAGAGAATGCTTTAAAGGAACTCTCAAAAAATTGAAACGATTAGAATTTTGAATTTACCAATGAAAAAAGCAACTCTCTAGATGATATCTCAAGCGATTTCCCAATGGTAAAAAGTCCATAGATGTTCTTTTTCATTGGGGAAATCTAACAACGGCCCCCGGCCAATTTAAATGTCAATAAAAAAATATTTTTTTCCGGGTAAATACCGCCTTTGGATACCCACACGGTCATAATTCTTATTTTTACAGCCATGTCACTTCAGTTCGCATCACTTAATTCAGGCAGTAATGCTAATTGCTATTATATCGGGAACAAGAATGAAGCAGTATTGATAGATGCAGGTCTCTCCTGTCGTGAGACCGATAAACGAATGAAAAGACTGGGGCTTGATATCAGAGCCGTAAAAGCAATTTTTATTTCTCATGAACATGCTGATCATATTGCCGGCCTCCGGGTAATATCAAAAAAATACTGCTTACCGGTTTATATCACCCAAAACACTTTGCGAAACAGTAATCTTGAAATTGAAAAAGGTCTTACATTTTCTTTTATTCATAATAGCCCTGTATCGATCGGGGATCTGTCAATCATCCCGTTTATTAAAAGTCATGACGCAAACGATCCACATAGTTTTATTGTTTCGAATAACAAGGTTAGTATTGGCGTGATCACGGATATTGGATATGCCTGTAAGCATGTGATCAAACATTTTAAGCTTTGCCATGCCGTTTTCCTTGAATCAAATTACTGTGAGCAAATGCTTGAAAATGGGTCTTATCCATTGCATTTGAAAAGGCGCATCAGCAGCAATAAAGGTCATTTATCCAATGACCAGGCGCTGGAGCTTTTTTTGAAACATAGACCTGAGAGTTTGCAATTATTAATACTTTCCCATCTTTCGCAAAACAATAATCACCCGGATATCGTAAATAAACTATTTACACAGTATGCAGGCGGGGTAAAAGTCGTAATTGCCTCCCGTCATAAGGAATCAGAGCTATTTAGTATCGAAAGCAACCCTCAACTGAGACCGATAAGGATCATTAAAAAGCTTAAAATAAACAAAGCGCAACTCTCTCTTTTTGATCCGATAGGTATCGGATCTTAATTTATCCAGTATCTATTTCTTAACGCCATTAATTGTATTAAATTTGTCGGAATCATTAATCCGGGTATGAGGCGTCGTATTCTATATTTACTTACTTCTGCTTTTTTTATCTCTTCATGTAATGACCATTTGAAGATCGAAAAAAATGATGACACACAAGGCTATGCAGATTCACAAATTGTGGGCTCATGGAAAATAACTGCCTTGAGTTGCGATGTAGCTTACGACTGGAATAACGATGGCACTACCGAAAGAGATATTTATAGTACTTGGACACCATGCCAAAGGGACAACCTGTATACTTTCACCGCGGATACTTTGTCGGATGCTAAAAAAACGGGGACATTTAAGCTCAGCTGTTCCGTTACTAAACCCGCAGAGTGGCAAATTGTTGACGCCAAATATCTTGTTTATACTCCTCTTGGCCTTGGACCGGAATCAGAAATAATTACTAATATGACTTCCGTTCAATTTCAATCACTCCTTTTATTAACGCTAAACGGTCTGCCTGCTACAATTACCAAAACGTGGACAAGGCAATAAAAAACCCCGATCAGATCGGGGCAAAAAATTCTTCTGGAACAAATTTTACTTATGGCTGTGCTGCACTTTTACTTGCTGAAGTAAGTGTTGCAAGCAATCTTCCACTTGGCAACTCGTTGGCTGCATAATAAAGATTCACTTTCTTGCCGGCTTTAATTTTAGGAAGCGTAAGAATATCTTTTACACTGCAGGAAACCTTAGCAGAAGCATCCTTAGCATCACCAAATTTCCATTCCTTTAAAACAACATTTTGTTCGTCTTTAATAGTAACAGTGCGGCTTTTTCCCGGCTTTCCACAATGATAATAACGTATGGCCAATTGACCGTTGCTTGCACTTTGATCCAGTTGAAGATTCTTCACAATATCCATCTCTTTTCCATACTGCTGTAAAACAAGTTTGTCGTTTAAGTAGACTTCGAATCCCTCACCACCGAAATTATTTTTAGTAGATGAAAATGAAGATAATGCTGCACTTACTGTGAGCAAAAGAGAAAGGAAAACTACCTGTTGATAATTGATCTTTTTCATGGCGAAAAATTTAGTTATTAATAATTTTTGAATCAGCCACAAGTTAAAATGAGAAACTACCCCCTGGCAGGAAACTTTGATGAGATGCAAGTAGGGCTTGACTACGT
>JBIOVR010000406.1:0-7695 GCA_044867875.1 Chitinophagaceae bacterium | reverse complement strand
GTTATTACGGCGTCATTTAATTCTTTTAAAGCCGCTGTAGCATTTCCTTTTACAAAACGAAATGAGAATATATCAAACAATGAAGCATCTGCATAATAAAGCGTTCCACTTTCTACTATCTTTTGATCTTTATAAGTTACAATGCCACCCTGCCTGCGAAAACGTGCCGCCTCTTCTACTTCAGGGAAATCCTTTTTTAGTGCCGGCGCAACGGCAGGATAAGTAAATGCAAAGGTTTGTTCCTTTCCACCCTTTTCCTTCGTCATCATTGGCACACGGTATATCCTGTCCTTTTTTATATGGGCATCGTCATAGCTATATTCAAACCGCAGATAATTTATTATTAATAAAAATGCGGCTACGCCAACCGATAAACCAAAAATGTTTATGGCCGAGAAGGTTTTGTTCTTCCAAAGACTTCTCCATGCAGTTTTAAAATAGCTTTTTATCATAACTACAATTTTATGGTATCAACATTTTTGCAATTCTATTTATCGTCCCTTGCGTCGCACTCTTGTACTACATTAATTATGTTCATCAAACTCTTCCCCTATGCACCCTTATTTCCTCATAATCATTTTAAATCGTGGTTCTATTCAGTTCTTAATGACTTCACCGGGTTTGTCAGTGCCGCCCTTATTGTACGTATACTCAATAATAAAAGAGCGATCATCAACATGCTGAGACCGCAGGCAGCAAATACCCACCAGCTGATATTGGTGCGATAAGCAAAATCCTGCAACCAGCTATTCATTGCCATCCATGCTAATGGGGTAGCAATGACAAAAGCAATCAATACTAATGATAACAGGTCTTTTGATAATAATGAAACGATCTGAACAACAGAAGCTCCAAGAACTTTTCTTACACCGATCTCTTTTGTTCTTGTATTGGTTGTATAAATAACCAATCCTAATAAACCAAGACAACTGATAAAAATGCAAAGACCTGCCGACCATTTTAATAATCTTGAAATATCTTGCTCCCGCTTGTAAAATGCAGCAATTGTTGTATCAAAAAACACATAGGTAAAGTCGTTGTCAGGATAAAGTATTTTGAACTCCTTTTCAATCTTTGTCAATCCTTCTTTCCATGATCCGGGTGAGCCTGCCTGTGATTTCAATGCAATATGTACGGCAAAACTCTGTTTTCTTGCACTTGAAAAAGCCAATGGTTTTATTGGTTCATGCGTTGATTTAGTGTGAAAATCTTTCAATACACCAACAATGGGTATTTTCTTATTATCCTGGTTTATAAATCTTCCAACTGCATCAGCGGGGTTAGCAAATCCAAGTTCTTTTGCATATGTTTCATTTATCAGATATTCTTTTACTGTATCGCTCTGCTCGGGCAATTTACCGGCTGCCAATTTTAATTTATAAATATCATAATATACCGGGTCAGCATTTACTGTTTCTACCATCAGTTCGATCTCTTTTTTTCCGTTATCCACTTTTAAGGTAGTAGATGATGAACCAAAATGTGCAGGCGAATTACTCCCCAGGCTTATTTTATCAATTTGAGGAATTGCTTTGATTTTCTCGATCAATGCAAACCGCCTGTTATCTTCTTTATATGAAAAGAAATTCCATGGTGTTCTAAAATAAACTATCGCGTCTTTTTTATAACCCAGTTCTTTATTCAATGAAAAATTGATCTGCTTGCTTACCACCAAAGTGGCAATGACAAGAAATTGTGCAATGACAAATTGTGTAACAGTTAGTGATTTCCGTAACCAGGCTTTCCGGCTTTTTACAGTTCCTTCGTGTAATTGATTTTTTAAAACTGTGACCGGTTTAAATTTTGTTAGCACTATTGCAGGATAAAAACCGGAAAATGCGGTCATCACCAAAACAAGCAGCAAAAGAAATATCCAGACATGTGGTTGATTTATCGAATTGAAATTTATTTCGGGTGGTATGAAATCACTGAATATCTTGAACAACCAGGGAAGAATAGCAATTGAAAGTATGGTTGCAAGTATAGTAAGTAAAAAAGTTTCGCTAAGAAATTGAAATATTAATTCACGTTTTCCACTACCGAGGGTTTTTCTTATACCTACTTCTTTTGCTCTTTGTGCTGATTGAGCAGTTGTAAGATTGATAAAGTTTATACAACCAAGTAACAAGAGAAATAACGCAACTGCAAGTAACCCG
Organism: Chitinophagaceae bacterium; assembly: GCA_044867875.1. Lineage (GTDB taxonomy): Bacteria > Bacteroidota > Bacteroidia > Chitinophagales > Chitinophagaceae > VBAS01. The sequence goes on along the minus strand of JBIOVR010000406.1, from coordinate 5,539 downwards.
TATAAAGTTGGTTTATGTGCCTGTCTACCAACATTGTCAAATGAACTATAATCAGGATTAAAATGAATATCGTTGATAGATTGCAAGCGATGTTTCATATCATCTTTTTCCTGTTCCTTCTTATCCCGGTACTTATCCCTAAGCATGGGAAACTGCACATTTAATTGTTCAGGTCTTGTTCCCTTTTTTAATTTTACAAAACACTGGGAAGCTGAATTTACATTTCCCCAATCGCCACCAAAATGATCTTTCAATCCTGTTGCCATCACTGTTGCCAGTGAAATAAATTCCTTGAACCGGAAATCTGTTGCTTTTTCTGTTTCATCTTTTACGATACCCGAAACAGTTGTTTTAATACTGTCATCGTAGGTTATTTGTTTACCAATAATATCGTTAGGAGGAAAATTTCCAAAATAGGTTTTGGCTCTTTCTTGAGTTAGTACCACTTGGTATGGATCTTTTAATGCCGTTTGTTTTGAACCTGCGAGCCAGTCTCTTTGAAATAATGAAAAATAAAACTCATCAGCATAAATAATATTTTCTTGCTTCTTAAATTCAGCCTGCGATTGACTACCTGCAACAGGCATAGAAACTTTTACTTCATGAATAGTAACAAAGTGAGTAACTTCCTCTATACCGGTTAGATCTGCTCTTAATGCTTTTGGCATGGGCATTGGCACACCCGAATTTCTAAATTCTGATTCGCCGGGAAAAGTAATATTTGTAGTTATCCGGTAGATCCTGTCATTATCTTTTCTGAATTTTTCAAAACTAAATTCAAACTGCACCAACAAGTAAATAACTAAGGCAGCGCTGATACCAATAGCTAAACCGGAAACATTGATCAATGAAAAAATTTTTTGTTTCCAGAAATTCCTAATAGCAATCGTGAAATAGTTTTTCAGCATAAGAATTATTTTATTCTGTTCTCAATGATTTTGCCGGATTTGTGATCGCCGCTTTGATCGCCTGGAAGCTTACCGTTATCAATGCTATTAAGATCGCCGACGTCCCGGCTATCAGAAATGCGGTCCATCCAATATTTATTCTGAATGCAAAATCCTGTAGCCATTTATGAATTCCCCAGTATGCTAATGGAACTGCAATAACAATGGAGATGCCGACCAGTATGATAAAATCTTTGGCCAGCATCGAAACAAGATTCGGTACCGATGCACCAAGTATTTTTCTTATTCCTATTTCTTTTACACGTTGTTGAGCTGCAAATGTTATTAATCCCCATAGCCCAAGACAGGATATCAGCATTGCCAATACCGAGAATATTTTAAAAAGACTGAATAACCTCATCTCAGATTTATACAATGCATCCAGTTGCTGATCTAAAAAATTATATTCAAATATTCCATCAGGAAATATTTTCTTATAGCTGGTGTTTATTTGACTGATCGCTTCGGGTATGTCTGAGCCTGCCTGAATTTTGACTCCTACTTTATCTGCGAACGGAATGTATTGAGTGATCAATGTGGGTTTGATGGCTTCATGTAAAGAACCAGTGTTAAAATCAGTCACGATCCCGGTTATTTCTGCATGCCATCCATTCATTCCGATCCAGAATCTTTTACCTAATGCTTCTTCATTGGATGCAAAGCCAAGTTCTTTTACTAATGTTTCATTAACCACTGACTTGGGGAAACGCAGATCTTCCGGTATTGATCTGGATACAGCGCTAGTATCTTCAATTGTAAAGAACCTGCCAGCCACTAAATGCAACCCGTACACTCTGCAAAACTTTTCATCGGTCATAATTATAGTTACAGGCTTTAGATTCGGATCCTCACGACCTATAAGACTCATTCTTGTGCCCCAATGTGTGTTTTCTCCACCGCTCGGAGGACTTGTTGAAAAGGACCAATCTTTTATACCGGGAATTGTTTTCAGTTCTGCATCAAACAATTCTTTTTTTGCACTGCTACTTTGCTCAGGTATCTGCATCATTACAATATTGTCCTTATCAAAACCTAAATTCTTATGACGCATATAATTCATTTGCTTACCGATAAGCAATAGCCCGATAAGTAAACAAATTGAAATGCTGAATTGTGTTATTACCAATCCCTTTCTTAATAAAGGTGTTCCCTGGTTTGTATTTACAGAGCCTGACTTTAAAACAGATGCTGGTTGAAACCTGGTAATGATCCAGGCAGGATAAATGCCAGCCAATAAAGCAGTGAGAAAAATACCTGCTAATAACGAAATCATTATTCCCGGAGATTCCCAAAGATCGAAAGTGATATCCTTACCGGTAAGATCATTTATATATGGTAATGCAAGTTTGGAAATAAAAATGCTTAGTATCGCAGCAAATAAAACCAGCATCAATGCTTCACTAAGAAATTGTCTTATCAATTGAAAGCGACCTGCACCAATTGATTTACGTACACCCACTTCTTTTGCACGGGCAAGTGACTGTGCAGTGGAAAGATTTACAAAATTTATACATGCGAGTATCAACACTGCAAAACCAACAGCTCCAAAAAACCATAGCCATTGTGTGTTGATCGCTTTGACCCATTGACCACCCCCGGCATATTTAGAATTAAAATGAACATCACTTAGTGGTTGTATTTCTGTTTCAACATGTGAATCCTTTCCCATCCATTTCTGGTTATTTAGAAACCTGTCATTAATGCTTTTCAATCCTGCATTAAGACCAGCGCCGGGCTTAGTTCCTTTGGGTAAAACAATAAAGGTTGATCCTCCCGATACTGAACCATAATGTTTGGTACTTGTCATCAAATATTTTTCATTATCAGAAAACGAGAGCAACATCGAAGGAGCTAAATGGGTATTTCCTGGAAAATCTTTTATTATGCTGCCTACTGTAATATTGAAACTATCGTTGTATGTAAATGTTTTCCCTATTGGTTCTTCATTACCGAAGAATTTTTTTGCTGTCTCTTCTGTCAACACAGCCTGGTATGGTTTTCTTAATGCTTCATAAGCGTTCCCTTTTACAATTTTCACATCAAACACATCAAGAAATTCAGGATCGGTCATCATCACATGATCCTGTTTGAATCGTTTATTAGGATCGATCTGAATTATTGATTGAAAAGGAGAATGGGTTTTTGTTACATTTTCTAAACCGGGGATATCTTTCCGAATTTGATCCGCTAAAGGGAAAGGTGTTGAAAAATGAAATTCCTTTTTACCGAAATCCACCCAAACAGTATTTAAACGATATGTTCTGTCAGCTTTGCTTTCATAAGCGTCAAAGCTCAATTCATATTTTACAAATAGCCCGATCAGCAAACAAACTGTAATACCTAATGTCAGTCCTACAATATGTAATGAAGTAGTTAACTTTTGCCGACTAAACCGGCGAAGGATGAATGGGATGTTTTTAAATATCATAATTAGGGTTTTATTCTGTTCGTAAGCTTTTTATTGGATTTGCGATCGCTGCTTTGATTGATTGAAAGCTTATTGTTAGTACAGCAATAAGCATTGCCAATATGCCTGCTAACGCAAATACAGTCCAGCTTATATTTATTCTATAGGCAAAATCCTGCAGCCATTTATCCGTAAGCCACCATGCCACGGGTACCGCAATAAGAATTGCAATGAAAACCAGTTTTAAAAAATTCAAAGCAAGCAGCCTGATAATGCCGCCAACATTTGCACCCAATACCTTCCTTACACCGATCTCACGAGTACGGACCTGCGCCGTATAAGTGGCAAGACCAAGTAATCCCAGGCAAGAAATAAATATTGCAATTGCTGCAAATATGTTCAGCAGCAACTCAGTCTTTTGTTCCGATTTGTACAGGTTACCATATGCCTCATCGAGAAAATTGTATTCAAAAGAAAAATCTGCATTGTATCTTTTCCATTGAGCTGACAAGGCTGCAATTGCTTTTGGTGCATCTTTGCCCGTAGTTTTTACATAAAGCTTGTAGTAATCTTTGGAAGTATAATAGAAAACAGCTGGCTCAATTTTTTGTCGCATAGAAGCAAAATGAAAATCTTTTACAACTCCAATGATCGTTCCCATTGTTTCCTGCAGTTTAAATCTTTTCCCGATGGGGTCTTCCAATCGTGCCGCCTTCACAGCAGTTTCATTTAAAATAAAATGTGTAGAATCAGCGATCGTTCCGGTAAATACATCTCCCTCTTTCATCTGCATCTTAAAAAAAGAAATAAAATCTTTGTCAATACCCATAGGGCTTAGCATCAGGGTTTCCCCATCTTGTTTTCCATCCCACCAGTTATTGCCGGTATGGCCACCATACCTTATTATGTTTACACTTGCTGATGTGACACCGGCAATTCCGGGTTGTTTTAAAAGTTCAGCCTTGATCGCATCATAATGTGCACCCATCTTCCTCATGTTACACGAAAGCACATAATTTTTATCATAGCCCAGTTGCTTTGAACGCATAAAAGACATTTGTTCTTTTATGATAATTGTTCCAGCTATCAATACAACAGAAAATGTAAATTGAACAACGACCAATGTTTTGCGAAACGTAGCATCATTTATCCTCGCTGAAATTTTTCCCTTTAATGCCTTAAGTGGTTCAAATGAAGAGAGTAATAATGCCGGGTAGATACTTGAGATGATCAATGTACCGCAAACAGTGAATAATATTACTTTCCATATTCTGTAATCGGCCAAATTGAGTATAAGCTCTTTTCCGGATATTTCATTGAATAAAGGCAGTAATACATATACAAGACCTAATCCTAAAACAGTTGCAAAAAGAAAGAGTACTATTGTTTCAATGATAAACTGAAAAAATAACTGTGCCCTGCCTGCACCAACAATTTTCCGCAGGCTTACTTCCTTTGCACGCAGCATTGAGCGGGCAGTAGATAAGTTCACATAATTGATACAGGCAATAACAAGGATGAGTATCGCAATTATAAAAAACATTCGAACGGTCGAATACCCTCCATCGCTACCATCTGAACGATAAAGATGCATTTTACTGAGAGGTAGTAAAAGATAATCGGCGTCTGTATCGTCAGGTTTTATCTTTAAATGGATCTGCTTAAGCTTTTCTGCAAACCCATCAAATGAAAAACCCGGCTTAAAAAGCAAAAAAGTATTGTAATTAAACTGTGTAAAATCATTCTCAAGATTTTTTCCTTCTTTATTATTTGCATACATGTTACTTCCCAATAAACTCATGGGGAATAACATATCAGCTCTGAAAGTCGAATTCTTTGGAAAATCACTGACAACTCCCGTGATCTTAAAATTCACTTTATCATCTGCTACTATCACTTTACCCATAGCATCATCATTACCAAAATATTTTTTGGCCATGGATTCTGTGATCACAACAGAGTTATCATCGGAAAAAGGATCAGAAGGATTTCCTTTAATTAATTTAAAATCGAAAACTGAAAATAATGATGGATCAGTAAAAAAATTATTCTGTTCACTAAACACTTTGTCTTTGAACTTAAATAACTGGTAATAGCCGTTACCGCTTATTCTGACCACATCCTCCACACCCGGAATTTCTTTTTTAGCAAGAACACCGATCGGCGCAGCAGTCACTGACCATAG
>JBIOVR010000405.1:0-2871 GCA_044867875.1 Chitinophagaceae bacterium | reverse complement strand
CAAATGAAACTGAAGCAAAAGAAGCAATTGAAGGTCTCAACGATATTTCCCTTGGTAAAAAACCATTGATCGTAAAACAAGCTGAAGATAAACCGGGTGGTAGCAGCGGTGGTGGTGGTTATCGTGGTGGTAGCAGCGGCGGAGGCGGTGGTTACCGTGGCGGTAGCGGCGGAGGCGGAGGCGGTGGTTACCGTGGCGGAGGCGGCGGTGGAGATAGAGATAGAAGACCCGGCCCCAGCGGACCAAGAGACAGACGCTATTAATAAAATCAAAGTAAATTTTTAATAAGAAGCCCGGATATTCCGGGCTTTGTTTATTTATAACTGGCGCAGGTAACTTATTTTAATGATCGCATGATCTTCTATTTGTCTTTTTTGTTGCGCATTATCAAAGCCGCGACGATTGAATACAAGATAAACATATGAAAGCGGTTGGTACTCCCATGAAAGACGAATGTTATAATTGCTTAGATTGTTTTCTGAATTCTTTTGATAAAATCCGATAAGCTGTAATCTTGGATTTAATGCAAGCCTGCCGGAAATACTGTATAGGTCAACAGTTTTATCCGTTGCCGGTTCACCTACTTCTTTAAAATGATTACGATTAAATTGTCCCTGTATAAAAATATTAGGTATAGGTGCAAAATTTAGCGTGAATGTTCCTGCAGTCAGGTTCCCGTTATAATAGGAACCAGTTTCAAAATTTATATTGCTGCTGATCACTCTCGATTGATCGGTGCTGAAATAAAATACATGTCGTAGATAATTATATTTTCCTTCGGGGATAGTTATTCCCAATGGAACAAATGGTTCTGTCAATAATTGATAGGTTGGAGTAATGATATAACCGATGTATCCTCCGTTCTGAAAATTGATCCAGATCGGGTTCATCGTAAGTTGTCTTTCTATCAATTTACCTGTTGATGCCTGGTGATAAAATTCAGGAAAGATACCTGGCTCAAATGCACGGATCCATTTTTTAAAAGGCAAAAGTTTACCACGGTAATACCAAAATATTCCCGGCGTAGTACCGATCACATCATTGCGGGAAACAAATCCTAATTCAGGATTGAAATCTTTTGTTACTACTGACTGTGTCCACCAGATCTTCCATTGGTTGCTGGTATAATAATATTGTGCATAACCTGCAAAGGAATTCTTCCCATCAACAATTGATGGATCCTTGCTATCACTATTAGAAACAATAAGCATAGTGTTCAATGAATGTGATTCGCCCATTCTGAAAAAACCGTCTATGGCGCCAACTGTATTCGTGCCATCAGAATTATTTTTATAGGTCAATAATCCTCCTATCCTGTTTTGTTTGCCAAAATTTTCAGAGTAGCGTCCCACAAAAAAATTTGTAGCTGGTGTAGTCGATGATTCCCTTTGCCGCATTGCCATTACACCTGCATTTCTCTTTAATGAACGATAAACAAATCTTCCGCCCGCATCGATCGGGATCGGGTTTCCAAAATCATCCAAACCAATTCTTCTGCTAAAGAAAGGTTGAATACGCATTGCTCCTCCGGACCCATCTTCATTCGGCCTCACTCCCACTCCAAACAATGATGCATTTTCCAAAAAGAATTGTCTTCGCTCCGGAAAGAAAACAGAAAACCTTGTTACATTATTCACTTGCCGGTCCGCATCAGCTTGTGCGAAATCTGTATTTATAGTTACATCAAGAATACTGTTTGGATTGATGGCCCATTTAATATCACCACCGGCACGGAAATTATTTTTTTCAGGTTCAGTTGATGCGGGGAAATTTTTATAGTGATCATAAGAGCCAAGGACGTATGGCTGTATCCTGATATTTGGTTTTGGCGGTGGCGGTTGCAGATTTTTTAAAAGACCGGCATAATCCATTCTTGTAAAACTGAAATTTCTTGGATAACCAGAAAAAGAGCTTATTTCATTACTCATTCTTCGAGTTCGATAGACATTGAATCCCCATTGTTGTAATGAGTCTTTTGTTTTTCGATAACGAAGCGTTTGCCATGGTATTGCTATTTCTGCTATCCATCCAGAATCGCTTCTTGTAGTTCTTACTTTCCAAAGGCCATCCCAATCTACATCGGTCAAAATATCATCGAATACAAGTAAGTCTCTTTGTACGCCGTAAGCATTTGCCATTAACGCCATTGCATTCCTGGTATCATTAAAACCATCAAACGATAAAGCAACGTGGTCGTGACTGCGAGGGCCAAAATCACGTCTGAAATCTGTAGCAAGAATTGCTTTTTTACCCAATGAATCATGACAGATAAAACCAACATATAAATATTGACGATTATATAAAACCTTTACTTCTGTCTCAAAATTTGCAGGCATTCCTTGCTGTGGTTCAATCTGGACAAATCTCGGAGATGGTTTTGCAAGTTTCCACTCTTCTTCATTTAATAGCCCATCGACTTTGATCGTATTATTTATTTGTACGGCGGTCATTTCTTTTTTTACGGAGTCAGGTTTAAATACAGTGGCGTCCTGCGAATAAGAATAAACAGTGAAAAGCAAAAAAGATATTAGTACAGCTTGTTTTGGCATAGTGACGATAATAATCGCGAAAAATAGCAAATCTATCGTAGCAAATGGTAATGAATTTACCAACGGTTAATAAAAATTTCCAATGGATTTTATACTCTTAGCTGTTTTGAGAACGGACATTTTGTGAATCAGAAATCAATATCTTTAAAAACAAATCACTGCTTATGATCATGTATCCATCCTGCGATATGAACTGGCCTTTATGGAAAAGAGTATTGTTTCGTTTCTTTTTTATTTTTCTTGAGTTGTATATGGCGCCATGGGGCTGGTTTGATTCCCTGCTTTATGAAATAAAATTATCATGGCTTACCCAATGGTATGC
>JBIOVR010000404.1:0-2752 GCA_044867875.1 Chitinophagaceae bacterium | reverse complement strand
TGGCATCTGTCGTTGAGCGAAGCGAAACCCCGATGAATATCGGGGCATTCTTGTGCTGTAAGAATACTATTGAGCTTTCGTGAATAGCACATAATGAATGCTCGAAAAAATTGAACCTCTTACTCACAATTGACCATTCACCATTCACGACTCAATTCTTTTCCTTTAGCAAACCCTCAACAATATTTGTGAAGATTTTTTTGTACTCTTCAAAATATTGTTTGGTGCCCGGACCATAGAATACACTATGAACCTCTTTTACATTTCCATTCCTGTCAAGAAAAATACTTGTAGGGAATGAACGTATTGGAGTAAGTTGAGGTAAGGTCTTCTCTGTTTTTAGTTCATCAGTTGAAGTAACTCCTGTTATCAGCATCGGGTATTGTACATTAAATAGCTTCTGAAATTTAGCCAGACTTTTTCTCGAACGTTCAATATCTGTTGAATACTCATATGCAAGCGAAACCATTTCTACTCCTTTGCTGCGATATTTATTATAAAAATCACTCAGGAATTTTGTTTCATCCATGCAGTTAGGACACCAGCTGCCCATCAATTGCACGACCACAACTTTATTCTTGAACCTTTCATCGTTTATTGAAACGGGTTTTCCTTCAAGATCATTGAAAGTAAAATTAAGTTTGCTTTCACCTGGTTTTAATTTGGTAGGCTGCTCCTGCACTGGTTCCTTTACATTTTGATCTTTCACAGCAGACCATGTTTCTTTACCACTATAGCCGGCTAAATAAACACCACCCGTAATCTTTTCAGCATTTGCGATCTTAGCATAAAAAGTATAAGCATGAGAACCATCAAAAGTTGATAGTTTCAGCGAATCACCTGTAACGATCCCTTCTAAAAAACGATAATCACCCGAGGGGGTTAAGAAGCTGCCCGTAAGTTTATCACCCGATTGTTCAAATTCTGCTAATGCTTTTCTTGGTGTACCGTTTGGCCTTGTGATCGTAACATCCCATTTACCACTAATATTATATTTGGCACTTCCCTGGTTTTTTGCGAACCGGTATATCTGGTTGGGATATGCATAAAACGGCCAGTTCTGAAACTCACCGGTTGTTCCTTTGTTCCAAATACCCTGGAAACTACCGTCAGTATTCCTTTTAGTTTTAAAAGATGATTCAAAAACAGGCATAGCAAAATTCACCGAATCATTTGTGAGAGAAACAGGTCCTACTCTTATTTTTTCATCTGCATTGATTATATAAAAATAAGTTCCAGTCTTTTCTTTACTCACCTGCATATTAAACACAACGGTATTACTGTCCGGCCTTACAACATAAGCCCGGTAATTTGTCGCTAATTCTTTTTGCCCGATAGCCGATAAAAAACTAACCGCCAAACTACAAATCAAAACAAGTGCTTTCATTTAAATATTTTTCAACATGCAATATCGGGTAAAAGACAAAAAAGCCTGCCAAAAAGTTGGCAGGCCCGCTAAATACTTTACAGAATAACAGAACTTTATCTTGTACCAGCCTTTAATTGATGATAATTAGGCTGATATTTTTCTTTTCGAAGTATTGCAAGCAAGTCTTTTTCTAAACTGGTTATTGGAGATTCAATGATCCGACCGATCTCGGCATTCTTTTGCTCAACAATTATTGTTGGTACCCTGACTATGTTTTTACCCGCTTCTTCATGTTGTGGGCTCTTTTTGTAAAGACTGTCACTATTACCTACCATTACCAATGCGAGATCATTTATCGGGAATCCGCAGCAATCAAGCATCTTCAATACTCGTGGTACTTCTCTCCTGCTATCACCGCACCAGGTACCCATAAAAACGGTTATGGATTTACTTGCAAGCAGTGGCCTTATAAAATTGCATGTAAAAGAATCAACGACATATGAATCATAATTTGGCTTGAACCAGTCAGCAAATGGTGATTGCAATAATGCAGCTCTTGTGCATTTACCTAACAGCATCTCGTTACCATGAGAGTCTTTACTTGTTTGATTTAGTAAAACCGGTGATGAAGATTTCCTGGAAACAGAACAGGAAGAAATTGTGATTACTGAAATAATTATTATAATGAAATATGTTTTCATGATTGAAAGTTTTAGAATGAAATAATGTGATGAAGGTCCTCTGACGACAGGCCGTGGTCCACAGATACAAACGGATGCATATAGTTACTTTCTAAATCAGAAAGTTTTAGCTGTCGACTATTGACCGTTGACTGTGGACCGGAAAATTTTGCTTAAACAATAGGCGGATGAAAGGGAGTGCCTGCAAAGCTTTTACTCAGATAAGAATTGTATTCTGTAAACCCATCGGAAGATGAAAGGATGATCTGGGGAACTTCAAATATTATTTTCGGTGTAAACTCATTTAACTTTTCCGTTAATGTGTTTTTTGATAATGAATTAGCAGAAGACTCATCGTTATGATCAAACATAGAAGTAAGATGGTTCTCGCAACCGCAATCAGGTTTGTTTTGTACTATTTCAGCCTGCCATTTACAATAGATAAATGAAGCGACTTTTCCGTACTGCAGACTAAAAAAAACTACAAGAATTAATATGGCTGATAACTTCTGTTTCACTTACGGCATACAAATTACTAAAAAACCTTAGCTTTAATATTATCTCTAAAAAAAACTGTTATGAGAAATATCGTTATCGTAGTTCTACTTTTTGCTTCTTGCTTAGCTGTTACAGCCCAAAATTTCGATACAGTAAACATAAAAACAACTAGAGTAGCTGGCTCAGTGTATATGCTTGAAGGTTC
>JBIOVR010000403.1:0-8796 GCA_044867875.1 Chitinophagaceae bacterium | reverse complement strand
TTCTAAAACCCGAACTATGATAACTTTGACCCTGATCTATTTGTGTAAAAAGTATTTCTTTGATAAGAAAAAGAAAGGACTTGTATTAGTGCCTTCTTAAAAGTTTTTCGAGAAGCTCAGAACTTCTTGCCACAGGGATCTATAAATTGCTATTTAATTTTTAGATCCTTTTTTTATTTCCCTTAGTTTTTCTTTTGATACTAGTACATGGTTACCACTTGTTCACTCTTTGCCTCTTTTGGCCGCTGAATGAGATAATACCAGGCGAGAATGATCACACCTATAATAAAAGGTATCATAGCAAGATGTTTCCCTTCATATCCGCCAAAAACTTTTGCCTCGTCAAATCCAAAAAACTCACTTATCATCCAGTAACTGTTGGCACTGATCCAAAATGCTACAGCAAGATTATGTGCTAATTCTGATTTAATATTCCGGGTACGATAGGCAATATAAATGGCAATAGAAAGAGTAGGTATGATCATAATGATCCCAAGCTCCCGCCAGATCATGCACCAGCTTATGTCTTTGAAAAGCCAAAAGACAATATGAAGGTTCTCTAATTTCCTGTAACGGGCAGGAATGCTGTATAGGCTTTCTTTTTTTGTTGTCATCTTATTTTTTTCTGATGGATCAAAAATAACCATTGCGATTAAAATATCCAGAACGGATCAACGGGTGAGTATTTTGGTAAATCGTTTAATATTTGCCTCCGCTAAAATCTCATTTCCAGAAATAAGATCATCTGACAATTGTTTTGCAAAAAATGGAGCCAGCGAACAACCTTTTGTCCCCATTCCATTTAAAATGCCAATGTTTTTATAAGTTGGATGAAAGCCAACAAAAGGACGGCGTTCAATATTTGCCGGACGGACTGATGCCTTGTGATCTACAATTTTAAACGGAACTCTTAACCAAGATCTTAATAGCAATTCTGTTTGTTTCCTGAATTGTTCGGTTGGTTGATCATCCGGAAATTCCCATAGATAATTTGAGCCAAGCCAAAAAAGATCTTTTTGAATTGATGTCAACATCATTCCTTTTTTAAAAATATGTGTTGAAGGAATGCCAGGAGCTTCAATAAGAAGTGCTTCGCCTTTATTTAGTGCAAACGGGAGATTTTTAAATAAAGGATTTTGGGAAGACTGAATACCATCGCAAAAAATTATTTTTTCAGCTTTGATATTTTTATAGGTTATTCCTGCCTCCGCTTGTTTCAATTCTGGTGTTTCAAAATCTTCTTCCAACAATTGATTATTTGATAAAAGTTTTTTCCTCCATGCAGGAAGAATTTCCTTCAGATTAACAACATAGCAGGGATCTACTTGGCCAAATCCAAAGTCATAATTAAAAATGTTTTGATATTGCGATTGATCTTCAGGATGAAATAAAAGATCTGTATTCTCTTTTACTCTTTCATCAAAAGCGATCTTCATTTGAGGAGTAGGGTGGAAGTCGATCAGGCTTTTTTTCTCAATAGCCTTGATACCAAGTTCATTTCCCAATTCTTCATAAGCAGGAACGAGAAAGGAGAGCAGTTCATCGATCATCCATGTTTTTACAATTCTTCTGCCTGTTACTGGATTGATAATACCTGCTGCAACTCTTGAAGCCGAATTAGGATGATCATTATCTATTACAATAAAAGATTTGTTTGCTTTTTGTAAATAATAGCTGAGCCATGAACCTGAAATACCTTGCCCTATAATGAGATAGTCAACAACCATTCTCAAAAATAATGGGTTTCACCAAGAGATAAGGAGTGAACCTTATTCAACATTTATCCTTATTCCTTCACTATGCGACGAAAACTCCGGAGCATACATACACTGAATGTTAGTGATGCCATTGCTAAAATTACCAGTATGTGTAACGAACAAAGCATATTCAAACACATAAGTTCCTTTACGCAAGTAATCAAAAAAGAAATTTGTACTGGCATCTTTAGTTGTTTCATAATAACCAAGGCCGCCCTGCCATTTATAACTGCTTAAAACATTTACCGGTTCGAGACAAGAAGCTCTCATATCTTTCATATGAACATATTCCATATCACGATCAACTCTTAATTCAATTCTTACTTTTATTTTGTCACCAACTTTTACGACATCTCCTTCATTTATAGGCGTAAGTACCGGGCCACGATCAGTATTTGTTTCAACAAAAAGTTTTTTATCCAGCTTTAGTGGAGTAGACGCTGTTGTTATTTTATCAAGGTCTTCAAAATATTGCCAGTAAACACCACCCCAGGTTGTTGTGCTATTGGTTTGATTTTTTACTGGTTGAACCGATACACTAATATTTCCCATATTAGGCGTGACCAATGGACCAGCAATTGATCTTTTGAAATAACCAGTGCCAGCTTCTTCCTTGCTGTCTGTTGACTTGACTGCGGTATTACCTAATTTAATTTCAACAACAGATTCATTGATCAACAGATCGGTTCCCTGTAACAATAAAGCATAACATGCTTCTGCCGTTGCCTTCGTCGTTTTCCAGTTAGTGGTCTGTTTGTTTTTCAGTAGCCATGTTTTCAGATCATCAACAGTTTTTGTGTCTTTAGTGATCTCACCAAACGCTTCCATTAATAAAGCTTGTGTTTCGATAGATGCCTGGTGCCAGAACCAACCACCGCTGTATTCTTTCCAATACATTCCTAACTCTTCATTGTTGATGCTTGTTTCGGAAAGTGATCTTAAAATAGCTGCAGGAGTTTTTGTATCACCAGTCCTTGATAATGCCAATGCGATCATTCCCTGCATGTACTTGTTTTGCTTTGTCCATGTTAGCTGAATACGGGAGCGGAAATAATTGTAAGCTGTTTGTGATGCGGCAGGGATTTTTTGATCAACAAAAAAGCTACGCATATATAAATATTGTATTTCGTATTGACCCAGTGTGTATTTAGCCAGGTCAGTTTTATTCTTTTTTAACTCATCATGATCCTTTTTGATCTGCAGATCAAGATAGGGGATAGCGAGTTTAAGAATTGGTTCCAGTTTTTTAATATCAACCCCCAATTTTTTTAAATGCCCAATGCCTGTAACGATATACTGTGTGATGTAACGATTGTCAGGACCGCCTTTGAACCAAACAAAGCCGCCATTCTCCAATTGCATTTGTTTTAATTTCTCGTAAGCACTGTTCATTTCACTGTTCATCCTTAGCATATCAAAAAGCAAAGCGATATTTTTCTTTTGTTGTTCTTCTGTTTTTGCTTGTAACACCCAAGGGGTTTGTTCAAGCAAAACTGCTTTCAGTTCTTGGTTCTTTTGAAGGTTGCTTAATAAAGCAGCCGTGTCTTTTGTGTTCCAGCTTTCAAATATTTGTTTAATACGTACAGACGTATTTGCGATCTTTGAAGCTAAAGCATTTGCATAAAAACGGTTCCATGTCTGTTCGGCGCATTCATAGGGATACTCCATTAAATAAGGCAAAGCCTGTACGGCATACCATGCCGGATTAGAAGTATATTCAACAGTAAGCGAATGATGTTGCAATGTTTCAGAACTTCCGGATGTCAACAATTTTTCAAATCGAAAATTCTTTGTTTGAGTATTACGCAAGTTTAATGGCAGTGTTTCTGTTACCAGCATACGATTAGTAAGCACAGGCAGCGCTGCTTCTTCACCATCACTTACGTCACCGGCCCTCGCAACAATACGCCATACCAATGCCTTGTCAAACAAGTAGGGAACTTGTATCGGGAACATTACGGCTTCACTTTGCCCGGCTGCGACTGTGAAGTATTGATTTGGATACATATTATTGAACCAGCCACTTACAGATTCATTTGTTGCAGCATCAAACAATTGCAACTCGGCTTGCCCGGTTAATTCTTTATCAGTAAGGTTAACGATCTTGGCGCTGAATTCCATTCTATCTCCTTCTCTTAAGAATCTTGGTGCATTAGGTTGAATCATCAATTGTTTTTGAGTAACAATTTCTTTACTGCTATAACCAAATGCAAGATCTTTTGTATGAGCCAATGCCTGGAACTTCCATTTTGTTAATGCTTCTGGCATTGTAAATGAAAATTCAATATCACCATTTTCATTTGTCATCAAATCGGGAAAAAAGAAAGCAGTTTCGTTGAAGTTTTTGCGGATTTGGACAGCTTTATCTTGTTGAGGCAATATGGTGTATTCAAGTTTGGTTTGTTTATTTTGATCTTCGTCTTTAATAATTTCAACTCCGGAAACCCTACCAGCTAACCCATCTTGAAGTTTAACCTCCTGCATTGATGGGGGTGCAGCATTTGCAGATACATCCCTCATTCCTCGCCCTATCATTTCTTTACTCACAAAAGGAAAATGAATAACTGCTTCATCAATATTGGAGATCAATTCGTCATATCGTTTTTCAACATATTTAGGACCATCTTTACTATTGTTCGGCTTTTCTTCTGATTTAAACTCGGAAAAGTTATGTTCGCTTTTCCATAGAGAATTGTAAGAATATTGTGGCCAGATATTTGGCTGACTCCAGCTATGAAATTTAAATTGATCCAACGAGGCATCATACATACTCGCTACTATTTCAGCAGCGATCTTTTCTTTTTTAAACCCGCTGATCTTCACTTTCCATTTTTCTTCACTGCCCGGTAAAGTTTTATCGCGAAAAGTTGCATATTCAATATCCAGATCTTTATTGGTCCATGGTATAATGATAATATCATTGTATTCGTAAAAGCGATTATTCTTTACAAAAAAGAAATTCACACCATAGCCACCACGATCAGCTTCGGTGGCAGCAAACTCAAAATTTTTTTTCTCATTGTCAAGAGTTGCATATTCATATTTACTGTCTTTCTGTTTGTTGTTTTCTGTTTTTGTTGTCTGCCTGATCACAAACAGGTCATTGGCTGAAGTACCAATTTGTATTTCTGTTTTCTCACCAGGTTCAATTGGCTTTGATCCTTTGGTCCATAAATAAACCGGTGAGTTGAGTAGTTTGCTCTTTTCATCAAATAGCTCTATGTATTGTATATCTTTTACTTCTTCACCATTCTTATCCTTTGTTGAAATTTCGACCATATAAAAGCCGGTCCCAATCTTTCCATTTTCAATTTTCCATTTACCGTCGTCTTTTACCGAATCAGCTTTCTCAAATACTTTTTCTCCCTTTTCCCAACTCTTGAGATCGGTTTCATTATCATACTCATCATTCGGAAAATACTTTATGTATTCATCCTTACTCATTATAAACTGATCAGGCCTTTCCCAATAGCGTTTCCTGACCAATCTTTTTTCTTCCTTAAGCTTAGTGATCTTAACATTCACCTTAGCCGGCTCAAATTCGCCAGCCATATTCTCAGTTCGAATAGAAATATTTTTTAAACTATCTACCGGAAGAGAAAGAGGAAGATCAACTTTTAATAATAAAGCCTTGTAACCAACCGATACTTCAGTTTGACCACTTCTCGTTTCTCCATTAATATCTGTTACATCTGCATACACGATATACTCAAAAACCGGGTCTAGCTTTTTGTCAAGCGTTTTATCAGGAATGGCTTCGAATTCAATTGTGAATTTGCCATCCTTATCAGTTTTTGCTTCCCCATGTGTTATTACCATGCTGCTCGACGGCTGGGGCCAGCGATAAAATAACCATGGATAAGGGAACCGTGCATTTCTTTCTACTCTGTATTTAATAATGGCGCCATCAATATTGTTTCCAGCATAAGCTTTGGCAAAACCAGTAATTTTTATTTTATCACTTAATTTATATGTGCCTTTTATTTTTTCAAAGTCTACATAAAACTTTGGCCGTTTGTATTCCTCAACAGAAAAATCGGTTTCTCCTTTTTGATCCTTTGCATAAATAGAAAAATTTCCATTCAGTACACCCACAGGTACCTGGAATTTACCAGAGAATGATCCATATTCATTTGTCTTTACCTGTATTGAATCTGCTAATTGATAATTTGCATTTCTGAGATAAACCCAGGTAGTATAATCTGCAAGCACTTTGTTCTTAGTTTCCTTGTCAGGAATAACAGCGATGCCTTTAAAATATATCGTTTGACCGGGACGATAAATGCTGCGATCTGTAAAAAAGAAGATCCTTCTCAGGTTAATTGGTTCTGCTTCTTTTTGTTCCGGGTTCCTGTAATAATAATCATTCATCCACTCATTCATAAATAGCTTGTCACCATTATAACTTATATCCAGAATATATGAGTCGTAAGTATATCCGTTTTTCGAAGGGTTATTGTTTTTGAAATAACCATTAGCGTCAGTTGTATATAATTGAGTTTTCTGCTTTATGTATTTTGATTGTTTTTGGTCATACTGTTGCTGCCAAATTTGTACGCTTGCAGCGGAAAGAGGTTTTCCCGTTTCACGATGAAGCAGGAAGAAATCATTTTCATTATTTACAAAACTGATATTTGAAACATAGAAGAGCCTTGCTCCAATAACTGCTTCCTTGGAAAAATTATCTGATGCGGCAAGTAAAATATATTCGCCAACGGGTAACTCATCAATTTTTATTTCGATCGAATGGGTTTGATAATCATTTGTGGAAGGAAGAGCTTGTTGCCAGTTACGAATTGCAGGCATTTTGATTAATTGAGCCCATGTTTTTTCATCGTAATAATTAAGAATGTCATCTGTCTTCTCATCCGCTCTTACTAAACGGAGATTCAGTTTATTAAGATTTCGATATTGAATAAGTGATCTGAAAGCTTTGCTCGGGACATTTACTTTTTCCAGGCTAAATTTTAATTCTTTTGCTTCGATCTGTTTTAAAAGGTTAATACAATTGATCTTTCCTTCTGAAGAATCTTTTTGCGTAATAACCTTTTCACATATTTCTTTTGCTTTTACCCGTGCATATCTCTGCGTAGTGTCCCCAAAAGGTTTATAATTTTCTGCATCAGAGTTATATTCTTTTGCCAGTAAATACCATGCCTGTGAGGCTGCAGGTAAATTTGCATATTGATTTATCAAATGTTTTAAAGCCATTCGGTATAAAGAATCTTTATCCGGATGTATTGAATTTTCGTGCACAAATTCAAGGCGCTGAATATCGGCATCTAATAATGCGTCAGGTTTGGTGTCTTTGAGGTGAAACGCAATCAACTGCTGATAAACAAGCAAAGCTTTATACTTTAAAGACAAGGAATCTTTGGTTATGATCTTTTTTGCAATAAAATCAGCTGCGGGATCAAATGCAGATGCCTGGTCGATTTCAAAAGCATAAGCCGGTTTATCAATATTACGTTCATCGCTTTTAAAATAATCCAATGCACGATGAGCAAGCAGGTCATACAGAGTTGGGCGCAGATGACGAACATTACCCTTTAATATTATTTCATCAAATGACTTAAGTTTAGTTTGCTGAAGCTGCTTTTCATTTTTTATTGATTGCAAATAAAGGTCACTGATCTTTTTATGAAAATCGGCAACTGTCCATGTTTTTATATCGTCCTTCCTGAATTGCTTTGTTTCTGTACGATTATATAATTCCCACCTGTGTTGCTGGAAATAGTTTAAATAATCACCTGCAAGCAAGCTTCTGAAAATAGATACCACAGGTTCTTTGGCAGTCGTAATTTCATTTTCTATTT
This sequence comes from Chitinophagaceae bacterium, assembly GCA_044867875.1. Taxonomy (GTDB): domain Bacteria; phylum Bacteroidota; class Bacteroidia; order Chitinophagales; family Chitinophagaceae; genus VBAS01. Next base: position 1,223 of record JBIOVR010000403.1, on the reverse strand, counting down.
CTTCTATTGCTAAACTTTCATTGTCTTCTCTCGTTTCCGTTTGTAAGCCGACCATATAAACCACCGCCTTTATGATCTGTGCCTCCTGGTTTTCTTTTTTAGCCAGCGCATATATTTTTTTGACCTCCGTCAATGCCGTCTTAGGAAGTTTCTTTTTAGTGATCAGTTCATCCACATTCTTCCATTCCTTCTTATAGTTCTTCACAGGAGCTTGGGAATATCCATTTGTTATCAAAATGCAAATCAAGATCACCAGCGACAATAAAGTTTTCAATGGTTGCATCAACATGCCGTTAAATTTTTTTTACAAGATAGTACTATCAATGCTTATGAGATGCGGAGAAGAATGATTTTTCATAAGAGAGTTTGATGATTAATTAATAATTGTTAAACGATAAGTGTTGTTTAGCCTTTAACGTTTTCTTGAGTAGCAATGGCATGACATTGGAATAATTGTACCAGAACAAAATTGTTCACCTCAAAACAAAATATATGAAGACAATTTTTACCCTTTTACTTAGCACCATTTTCTCAATTGCTGCAATGGCCTACGACGGTACCCGCCTTACCGTCACAAGTATTAGTAATAACAAAGTGTTTGTTGAAGTCGATGGTCGCCGATATGATCTTAATGACAACACTCTTTCCTTAAATAGTATTCGTCCAGGCACGCATAACGTAAGAGTGTTGCGTGAAATGAAAAGAAGAACCGGGGTGAATTTTGGTAACAAGAGAGAAGAAACCATTTACAACATCAAAGCAACATTCAGAAATGGTTATCATTTTGACATCCTTATTAATCGTTTTGGAAAGGTCATGATCGATGAGCGCAGGATTGATCCTAATGATGATTGGTACAATGATGATGATTACTATGACAGAAATGATGACCGCAATCGCGATCGGGACAATACCTATGATAATGGCGATGATCGCGACGACAGTGATTATGGTAACGATGATCGTGATAACAGGAACAACCGTGATTACGATAATGATCGCAAAAATGATGATCCCCGTTATGATAATAACTCCAGCCAGGCAATGACAAATAATGATTTCGCCCAGGCGAAAGAGAGCCTGCGCAGAGAGTGGTTTGAAAACACAAGATTGGAAACAGCGAAACAGGTCATTGACAGGAATTATTTCACAAGTCAGCAGGTAAAAGAAATGGTTTTACTGTTCACTTTTGAAAACAACAGGCTGGATATCGCTAAGTATGC
>JBIOVR010000402.1:0-10254 GCA_044867875.1 Chitinophagaceae bacterium | reverse complement strand
ATGCAGGTCTATTTTTTCTTTTTTCAAATTGAAGTCCGGAATATCCTGTACCGCTGCATCCAGGATCCTTTCCACGAAATCATTGAGCAGGTGAAGCTGCTTTTTACTTGTGTGCAAATAAAAGTCGGTGCGTTCGGTTGCTGGTATATGATGTTCCAGCGCATCCAAACCTGCTGAGGCAATCGTGATCGGAGTTTTCATTTCATGGGTCATGTTGTTGATGAAGTCAGTCTTTACTTCATTGATCCTTTTTTGTCTTCGGATGGTCTTATACACAAACACGAGAGCTATATTGCTAATGAGCAGGATGAAAAAGAATGCCAGCATTGGCCATAGCAGGTCTTTTATAAAAAAGTTGTAGTCGTAATTAAGCTCGGCAAAGATCAAAGCGATTGGATAAAAAAATATGCGCTGAGGATTGGTAGAAAAGGGATATGTCTTTGTTCTTTTCATTGCCCATGCATTATTGACCCGTTCAGGCATGATTATCCTGCTGTTTCCTGTTCCGAAGGGAATAGGAAACGTATCAAGACGATATTTCGCATGGACTTTAAATGAATCCAATGCTCTTTCGTAAAGACTGCCAAGTAAAGCCAGGTCTGGTGAAACTGATCTCGGTCTGCTTATAAGTCCTTCGATCGATGCCGGATCTGGTCGCATGGCATAAAGCCTGGATAATGGAGATCGCACAGCTATGTTTTGCGAATCGAGGCGGTTTACAGCAATATCATTCAGCGACCAGGTGATCAATGCTTGTTTTGGTTTGGAAGCAGTATCAGTTCCTTTCAGTTTATTGTATTCAAATAGCGTTGAAAGCAATGCATTCGTACAGACAGTATTGAATTTCGCTTTTGTTCCTGCAATGCGTTGTAAGATGAGATAGACTTGTACACCGTTAAAAAACAGAAAGAGAAAAGAAATAAACAGTGTGGCATTCCGTGCAGATGTTTTCATCCAATACAATTAAGGTTGTAAGATAATGCCAGATGCTTGATCACTCCAACCCGTCCGTCCTTTGATAAGCCATCATTTGCTAATCCAGCTTACCATTTATCAGACATTTATTTTCATTTACCTTAATTAGGTTGATTTAGCCATTTTTCTTCTCTTTCCTCTTATTTGTTAGAAGAAAGATGCTGCTAGCTCCCTTCAATTATGTTGTACTTGTTGCCGGGGCAAGACACCGGGCGGAAGGAAGACGAAAACTATGTAGTCATCAGATATGCTATTCCCCGAAAAGTAAAAACAAAAATGAAAAAATTAATTACTACTCCTATTAAGATATATATGTAGCGTCGCCAGTTCATCTTATGTTTCAAAAAAGAATTGAGTGCATAGAATGTATACAGTTCCGTAATTAATAATTGTGTGACCAAGTGTATCGTGTCATTGCTGCGTATAAAGCTGTCTAATATGTAAAAGGGGATTTGAAGTATTAATACAAAGGACATCAGGTAGCAACATATTACGATCCATTCAGCATAGTTATTTTTTGTCCTTTTGAAAATCAAATAGGAGACTAACGAATAAACTGGCAACAAGACAATTTGAAGCCATGAATAATACTTTGATTCTAATATTACCGATTTATTAAAAAGCTTGTCCTGGAATGTTGTTGCAGAGGGAATTAAATAATACTGGTGGAAAAAGTAAATCATCACAGCAAACAGACTTGTCACTATTAATAAAAATGAAAATGGCTTTTGATACAGTTTGCGGTCCCCATCTAAATAACTGTTCATCATCTTCCCCGGCGCAACGGCTAAAGCAACAATTGTTCTCCGAAGCCCCTCTTCCACATGCGTCAAAGAATGCCAGGCCTCTTTTAAAAGACTGCTTACAGTAATTCTCTTAGTATCATCGTTTTTATTCATTTAGATAATAAAGAATAAGCCTATTGCTATTAGAAAGGTTCGTCCAACTCGCCGCTTTTCGCAAGTTTGTGTAGAAAGTTAATTCATTTCCGGTTGTTGCTGCGAAGAAATTAAGTAAGTGATTGATAGCTTGTTGTTCGAACTATAGAAATCATATTGATTAATAATAATTGACAAATGATTTTAAAATCAGCAACAAACCAAGCCTAATTTTGTGCATTCGTACTTATAGTTAATATTTTCTTTCAAAAGAACTGCCATTGAAACGATACACACCATTGGGACCTCCGCCAAACCACAATTCACCTGTTTTGCTTTTGTAAATAATCCAAATAAAGTCACCATCGAGACCATCTTTTTTGGTAAAATTTTTCACGGAATTGCCATCATATCTCCATACACCAGATTCTACAGTCCCAAGCCAAATATTCCCTGAAGCATCCTCTCCAATGGAAAAAACTCTGTCCAAGGAATTACCTTTGGTGTCTTCTTTTCTTAATTGATGTTGTTTTGTAAAATGGATGAATTCTTTACCATCATATTTTAATACTCCGATGCCCCCAATTGTACTGCCACCAGAATTATTTCCAATCCATAGATTACCTTTGCTGTCTTCCATTATGCATCGAATATGCAAAGATTCGGTTGTGCCATTTAATCCTAATGAGTCATCATTATACATTTTAAATTGCTCACCATCATGCCCAATCAATGCACCATAAGTTCCAAACCAAACCATTCCATTTTTACTTTTTACAAAAGGTGTTGAAATTGAAAAGCTGTTTTCCTCTCCTAATTTTGGTTTTATTGGGAAGGTGCGGTAATAAAGGTTTTTTCCGTCATATTGATACACTCCCGGCTCCCCTTCAAGTTTATTGTAACCAACAGTTTCATCGCCTTTAAACCAAAGGTCACTATCAGTTAATTTCCACCCGTTTTTTGAATTATAATTTCTTTCTTTGTATATAGTCATTTTTTGACCATCATAAATACTTAATCCTTTGCCACATTCAAACCAGATGATACCATTTTTATCTTCATAAATACTCCTTACCTGGTTGTCACTTAACCCGTTTTCTGTTGTGAAATATTGGAACTCCCCATTACGAAGCAAACACACTCCTTCATTATAACTACCAAACCAAATATTTCCTTTACTATCTCCTAAAATTGAACGAACCCCGGTTGTGTATTTCAACAATTTGCTGTCAGTTTTTGTCTGTACTATCTGATTTTCCTTATTTGATTGACTTTGACTGATGCAAGAGTTTGTTACAATAATCAAAAATGTGCAGCAAAGGATAAATATGCTTTGTCTATCTGATTTTACTTTCATTCTGCAGGTATTTTTTTGTAGGACGCACAACACTTAAATATGTGCAATTTTGGTCATTTGCGTTATAAATTTTTTCCTGTTTATTCTACATCAGGGTTAATATACCAGCAAACTTTAGTCTTATTAACCCTATCCGCCACTTGAGGTAATTTTAAACAAAGGATGAATGTTAAACTGAGTTTTTCAACATCCTACATTTCTTGGTATGGCATAAATTACGTTGCAGATAAATTGAACAGCTTACCTTCTATAGAAGGAAAACGCCACGCATTAATCCTTAAATTGATCACTAAACTGTTTCAAAAACACTTCATATTGCCCAGATTCAATTTTTAAACCCTTATATTTTGAAGAATTTAATTTTGCCTTAGCGTTTGACGATTCCTTTTTCAATTCTTTAGAACGCTTCTTATTCACTTCACCGTTGGTACGCATTTCCAATAAAGTTTTATTGCAAAAATCCCGCATGGCCACCAGATAAGTAAACTCATGCAAATCGTTATGATAAGGCGATGTAGAGTTATAAATCGTTCCGGTCTCGATTGCTTTAGCAAGTCCGGCTTTGGTTGGGCCGTTAGGTTCGCGTGGGACAACATCTATAGCTTTTACCGAATCCAACGTTCCTACATAAACGGAATCTGTACTGCTTTGCCCGAAGCAAAAAAATCCTGTTGCCACCATCATCAATATCATTATACTTTTTTTCATCTTTTTTATTTTTTTTCAGCTTGCGCACAACTAATCATATCCGCCACCTAAGGTAATTTTAAACAATGCAGAATGTTGACCTGATTTTTTCAACATCCACCCTTGCTGGGTATCGCATAGATCACGTTGCCTGAAACAAATACATTGAAGACCTTATCTTCTACAGAAGGAAGTAATAATTTCCATGTTTTTCCCTTGTCTGATGATCTGAAAATGCCGTCAGGATGAGTACAAATGAAGTTTTCACCAACCTGGATAATTGAAGTCCCGAAGGCTTGCACACGAGGGCGATCATTCCAGGTCCGAAATATTGAATCAATAACAACTTTGTCCTGACGGCCGGCATCATCGGGCTGCCAGGTTTTACCGCCGTCGTAGGATGTACTTACCCCTCTGATATTCGCTGAAGTGGGAGTCAAAGCAGCGAATCCACCGTTGACCTGTTTTACATCGAAAGCCACACTGCCCTCACTGGTCACAAACTCCCAGTTTTCGCCATTATCAGTCGATCTTATTATCCTTCTATTACTGATCGCCACCAGTACGCCATCCGACTCTGCCAAATGTCCTACCAGGCTTCCGGCATGGACATGTTTCCAGGTTTTTCCATTGTCAGCAGTTTTAAAAAAGCCTCTGTCAATGCCGATGAAAATTGCACCTCCGGCAGTCTCAAAAACAGTGCGTATCCGTGGCTCGTGAAAATTTTCGAATATCGGCGACCATACACTCGTTCCGTCTGATTTTTTCAAATTTATACCCCAGTAATTGTTGCTAACTATCCCGGACTTACCGGAGGCAATGCTGCTATGTTCATCCCGGAAAATCTCTTTGGTCCAAAAAGGAGCTGTGGCATTTGGTGTACTGTGATAGAGTCCGTTTCCAAGCCTTAAAAACAGCCCTTTATCATTTGCAAAGAAGCTATTTCCCCGGATACTATCTTTCTGCAAATTTTCTGGCAGCCCATTGCTGATGTCCTGCCAGGTTTTTCCGCCATCAGTAGATTTAAAAACGATGTTTGCAACCCCCGACTTATTTGTATTTAGTTTTTGCTGATTATCCGTTGTTGGAAATACAAAGGGGAAAAGGAGCAAAAAAGCAAGGCTATAAATTTTCATGACTATAATGATTTGGTGAAACAATAACGTAAATATATTGGGCGTCAACTATCCTTGAAGCTTTTTATAGTAAAGAGTTGTAAAGGATGAGTAAAACGTTTGTAAAACCACCGGGAACTGGGCTTTAATAGATTATTTTGCACTCATGAAGCCATTTATTCTTTTGGGATCTTCAATCATGATAATTGCTATTTTGATCTCTGCTGTTGCATTTATCAATAAAAAGAATGAGATCCCTGAGAAACATTTAGAAGTTGTATTACGTGATCTAGGACATCAACTTTTGCTGACAGCTAAAGATTCTTCATCCCGGGTGATGCCGGTTAAGAAATTAAATTCAACTACATACCAGATCTCCTTTCAAAATGACTTTGGTTTTATTTCGGATACACTCATCAATTTAGTTCAACGAACATTTCAAAAAAATGCCCCGGCAACCGATTATATAGTGAATTTGAGGAATTGTAAACAAAATGAAACTGTCTTTGCATTCGAAATAAATGGCCAGGTAGGCGATCTAACACCTTGCAGAGGTCGTACGCTGGAGGTTGGTTGTTATGTAATTGAAATTGAACTTTTGAAGAAAAATGAGTTTAATTTCTTTTGGTTGTTGCTGTTGATCATTCCTTTGAGTTTTCTTGGTTTTTATATGAAAGACAAGTTTCGGAAAAAAGAAGAGGCAGCATCAATCGTCGATAATAGTGATTACATACAATTAGGAAACTTTAAGTTCCATACAGATAATAATATTCTTAAAATTGAGAATAAAACTATTGAGCTTTCGGAAAAAGAAACAAAAGCACTAAAAATATTTGCAGAAAATATAAATCAAATCGTGGAAAGGGAAAAACTGATGAAAGAAATTTGGGAAGATGAAGGTATAGTTGTGATCAGTAGAAATGTTGATGTATTGGTGTCTAAATTACGTAAGAAATTAAGCGATGATAACTCCATTAAATTTATTAACGTACATGGCAGGGGATACAAATTTATTATTGAGTAGATACCAATTAAAGATCAAGTAAAGTGTAAAACAAATTAGATTTTGTTTTAGCAGGGTACACAGAACTTAATTTGAACCTTCGCCAGCATTACTTACCGGAACCCTTATAGGACGTATCAAGGCAACAAGGAGGGTCAGCCCGGCGAACAACCCCAGAACCCAAACCATCCAATCAAAAAAGTACCACCTCTTTGCCTGGGTTTGTAATACCGGGTCTACGTGATCGCTATAGCCCCTTTTGATCATATCTGCAAAAACGGGTTCCAGGAAAAACCCCGCCACAAGACCTCCGATTATAAACAAGGTCAAAGCAAAGAGTATAAATTTTCGGCGTTGATTTTTCCAGTTCGTAACCAGGGCGATGATAAAGAGTACGAAAGTGATCATTGGAACCGTATTCCAAAAGGCACTACTGTTATAGCCATATTCTCCCTGCAACATAGCGAATGAACGTGGCGGGGCTGCTGATACAGTACTTGCTACGACAGACAAAGCAAATAGCTGAGCTCCGACCTGAGCGAGACAACATGCCACCAGTGCAATAAGGGTTATATTTTTTAGATTCAGTTCTTTCATATCAGTATTAGAAATTTTATGGTGAATAAAATTTTACGGTATCAATCTTATTTTAAAGATTTTTTTGCGCCTAACGCTCTGCTTTATGCAAGTTCCTATAAAGAAAGATAATGATTCCCATTTGTAAGTTGTACAGAATAAAAAACGCATTTCAATTTTTCATGCCGTGATGCCCGCGGTTAGCTCTTCTTTTGTTTTCTTATTTTTGAACTAACCAAAACCACCATTATGTATCAATACCCACACACGATTGAAAATAAATTTGGAGAGAAGCTGGTCTTTGTAGACCGGATAAAAGAATCGGATGGTGATAAATTAATAACTGAAGGTTTTGTCGAACCCAATGCAGGTCCTCCTATTCATGTTCACTGGAAGCAAGAAGAAAGTCTCACAGTTATCAGTGGTAAAATGGGAACCTTGATCCCTGGACAGGAACCCGTTTATTATGGCCCCGGTGAAACAGCAACTTTTATGCGTGGCACCTGGCATAAGTTCTGGAACGCCGGCGAAGCTGAATTACATTTGAAAGGATGGGTAAAGCCTGCTAATAATGTTGAATATTTTTTGGAAGGGGTTTACAAGGCATTAGATGAAGGAAAACATAATCGTCCTGAAATAAAAAGGATCGCATTTCTATCGATGCGTTACAGATCTGAATTTACTAATAGTGGCATACCTGCTGTTGTAAGAAAAGTAATTATTCCTGCTACGTATTATATTGGTAAATTAACTGGTGCACATAAAAAGTTTACTGATGCACCTACGCCATTGAAATGATCTCTTTGTTATCACCATCATGATATTCGTTCCGATGCGTGGGGCGACATCGCGGCTGCTTATTTTGTTACGGACACGAACCAAGTCTGAGAGAAGATTATATTTTTTAGGAGCCGGACTATCACCGTGATGCCTGCATTGCATTCGCAATGCCTTCACGCACCACAATCTTGATATTCGTTAACCCAATTTCAATCGATCAATCAAACTCTTTTTGTTTTCCTTGCTTTATTGAAAACCGACGGAAGAAGCTCTTATTGGCTGTGTCCTTCACTTTACTTTCGTAATCATCTTTCATTTCAGCCGCGGTAATTTGACTTACATAGCATTTATTTGCAGCCAGGCCAATCAACTCATCCTCCTGACTATAACTAACCTCAACATTTATATACTTTTCATCCATGTACCCGAGATCACTCAATTCACCATAGTATTTATTATACGCAATATAATACAGAGGATATTTCTCGACCCAACCTTTTTGCAAAAGAACCTCCGTTACAGCACTGCCTACAACAATATGCTCGGCGTGATGTGAATCTCCATCAGGACCAAAAGTAATAATGATGTCAGGATTGATAGTTGCGATTCTTTGAATTAGCGAGTCAAGCAATTGCTTATGAGCATTGAAATAATTTCGAACCCCGATCTTTGTATCCAGCCTGTCAATAGAAAGGAAGACAGGAGGCTCGATACCCATTGTTTTACAACCGCAGGTGCTTTCTTTTTTCCGTATGTTTCCAAGTGAATCTCCAGCGGGGATGGATGTAACTCTTACTCCTTCTTTTCCATCTGTTGCAATTATAACATATACTTTGTATCCAAGTCTTCTATATTTTACCAATACATCACCAATTGCCATTTCATCATCAGGATGTGCAACCACAGTTAGGATAGTTTTCTGGGTCGCTCGATTAGCCACAGAAGACGCATCTAAGAAAAAAAAACTAATTAGAAGAATTAAAAATTTATTTATATAAGCCATAAACCGGTTGTTAGATTAGCTGAATTTGTTCCAGTCACAATTGCGCCAACATTCTGCTTTACGCAAGTTCTTGTACAGAAAGTTAATGATTTTCAATTGTAAGGTGTACAGAATAAATAAACGCATTTCAATTTTTCCGGTTGTTGGTGCGGAGAACTATGGAAGAAAGATACGGCAACTAAACTCCAGGGGTCTGCCCTCTTCATTCAATTATGTTGTACTGGTTGCGGGGCAAGACCCCGGGCGGACGGAAAATATTTACGTTGTTATTTAGATACTGTTCTTCTTCTAAAATCAAAAAAGCCAACGATAAGAAACAAGAGAGCATATCCCAAAGAAGTCCAGGCAACTTGAGTTAGCTGTGATTTCAATTTTGTGGATACTGGAAAAGCATTGAAACTATAAGGAAAATAAAAAACCAGGTTTGACTTGTATTGTACGGCCATGATTGTGCCTGCCAGCCATAAAGCAAAACCAATTCCAATTGGAACAATAAAATTTCTGGATCGCAGCCCTATCCAGAATTGTATCGCACAAATAGCTAGCACTAAAATATAAGCATTAGCCGCATTTACCAATACTCTGTTTCCATTCAGTGGATGTTCAAATAAATTCAAAGTTGGTTTTATAAAGTTTATTCCCACAATAGTCAAAAACATGAATAAATGAGTGGCAATAAGGAAAACAAGCATTAATAAATGCACGTTGATAAATTTTGCTAAAAACACATTGCCTTTTGTTTGTGGAGATGCGAAAACCTGTTTCCACGTATTATTCCTGTATTCGATCTGTGGAAGCAGTGTGCAGATCAGTATTATAAACAAGGGAAAAAGCGCTGTACCATTCATGTCAGAAAGTATTTTATAAACAGTGTTCAGCGGGTCCTTTTTTAATGAATCAGATTCGCCTTCATCTAGTAAAACATTCAACAGGTACATGACCGGACCTACAGCCGCACCAATCAGCGTAAGATAAAATGATGCTTTTCGTGTTTTTAATAACTCAGACCGAAGTGATATCAAAAAGTTCATTATTGTGCAGTGGTTAGGTCAATAAATAATTGTTCAAGATCATTCCCCTTAGGTTGCAAAAGATATACGTCGAGATTATTTTGAATGAGTTTTCTTTGAATAGCCGCTATATGCTTTTGATCGTGCAGGGAAACCGAAAATCCCTGCCCGTCCCTTTCCGGATCGTACTCCTGCAATAACTGCATAGCCGTGACATTATCTGAAGTATCGATCAATAACCGGGAGCCCTTTTGCTGGAATACATGCAACTCAGGCAACGTACCTTGAAAAAGCATCTTTCCCTTAAATATGATCCCTATATGAGTAACGATTTTTTCTACCTCTGCCAGCAAGTGACTGGAGATGAGAATAGTCATTCCATGGGTTTTGTTTAGAGTTTTAATTAATTCACGAAGCTCAATGATACCTGCCGGATCCAAACCATTTGCAGGTTCATCCAATATCAACAATTCCGGATCTGGCAAAAGGGCAAGAGCAATAGCCAGTCGTTGCTTCATTCCCAATGAAAACTTTTTTACTGTCTTCTTACCTGTGTCTTCTAATCCAACAATATTTAAAACTTCAGCTATTCTTGCTTTTGATGCTCCGTAAACTTCTCTATAAACTTCCAGGTTTTTTTTGGCTGTCAAATGCCCGTATAAGGAAGGAGTTTCAATCAATGACCCTATCTTTTTTAAAATATTGATCCTGTTTGCATGCAGGTGCTCACCAAATATTTCAATCTCTCCTTTTTGGTTATTCAACAGGCCAAGTAACAAACTCAGTGTTGTTGTTTTACCGGAGCCGTTCGGACCAAGAAAGCCGTAAATGCTTCCCCTTTCTACATTCAGGTCTATGTCATACAACGTC
>JBIOVR010000401.1:0-9340 GCA_044867875.1 Chitinophagaceae bacterium | reverse complement strand
CACCCTGACCTGCTGATTGCCAATCTCCAATTGCTGACTTTAACTCACCCATTTCTTCTTCCACTTTTTCCCAAACCTGGTCTTTATTCTCCCATTCAAAACCCACTTGCTTTGCTTTTTCCTGCAGTCGCATTGCTTTTACGGTTGCCGGCAATGATTTCGGTACGCCACTGAGAATAGACTTCTTGCCCTCTTTAAGTTTGAGCTTCTCCCAATTTCTTTTTACATCTTCCTCATCATTAACTTTTACATCACTATAAATATGCGGATGTCTTGAAATGAGTTTTTCGCTAATCCCATTGATCACTTCTTCCAGTGTAAATTTATTTTGCTCAATACCGATCTTTGAATAGAATACAATATGCAATAGCAGATCACCAAGTTCTTCTTTAATGCCGTTCCAATCTTCATCTGTAATAGCATCCACCAATTCGAATGTTTCCTCTATCGTCATGTGCCGCAAAGTTTGGATCGTCTGTTTCCTGTCCCAGGGACATTTTTCCCGCAGGTCATCCATTATGGAAACAAGTCTTAAAAATGATCCGGATAAATTTGACATATTGATATTTTAGATCTGGTAATAAGTAATTGCTAAAAACAAAGCAAACAATAACGCAAGTGAGATAACGCAAAGAATATTAAAAATTATAAATTTCATGATCGTTTTTCCCCACCCTTGTTTATAAAAATTTTTCATTGCCTTTAACGTGTAAAAAAGCCCTGTTAATATCAAAATAGCCTGCGCAATTCCTATTCCTTTCCAATGAGTTTGTTCTTGGAGTTTATCTAATCCAAAATAAAAAAGCAGGAATAGAAATGTAAAAACATACAGGTGAATGAGAAATACCCCGTGATCAGCAAAGTAGTATTGTTTTCTATGCCGTATATAAAGCAGTTTCAGATATAAAGCATACAGAGGTAATGAAACAAACAAGAGATAAGGGATCGAATGAATAAACTTGTTGATCAGCTCGATCGCTATTTTTTGCTGGTCACCTTCATACTTTTCATTGATTCCGACTGATTTTCTTGTAATGAGCTTTGTTAACCCCGCATCTCGTTTATTCACTGGTAATGTTTTCTGAACAGAGTCATATTCTCTTAAAGTTTTATAATTACTTTCATTGCCTCCAAGACTAAAACTAAAACCCCCTTTCTTACTTTTTGACCTTAATACTGTATCTGGTCTTTTATTATGATTTGCTTCCTTATAACCTAAAAGCTCAAGCCCTTTTATGATGTCTGCTGAATCTTCTTTTGTTTTAGCATTCTTAAAAGCTTCTTCTTTGATCTTGTTAAAACTCTTTTCTACTTTGGCTCTCTGATCTTTCGAAACCTCATTTTCAGAAACATAAAACATCGAAAAGAATACCAGAAAGAAAACAGCTGAAGTAAAAACATACATCCGCACAGGATGCAGGTATTTTTTCCTGCGTCCAAGCATATATTCCTTTGATAAAAAACCAGGTTTGAATAAAAGATCTTTCAATGTGACAAAAAAGCTTCCGTCGAAATGGGTGATATCGTAAAAAAAATGAGTGAACATGTGCCAGAAAGTTTCTTTTGGCTCCGTATTCTCTTGTCCACAAGCCTGGCAATAACGTCCCAGTACCGTCGCGTTGCAATTAAGGCAATTAGTTTCTTTCCTCAATGGGGTGTGACTCACCTTTAATTTTTCTTAAAAATAAACAAGAAACACTTAACAGCATTTCTTTTTCGTTATAGACAGTTTGAAGTACTTTTGAACTGAAATTCATTCCAATGAAAAAGCTGCCGTTTTTATTCTTGCTATTATTTTATTTTGCTGCCAGCTCCCAATACTATTATAAAGATATTGTTGCAGCAGCCGACATTTCCCGGCTAATGAAAACTTACACTGCTAACAACATTCAAAAAATTTCTGCCAAAGGCATCACACCGGAAGGCAGTCCTTCTTCCGAGTTTAGTGAAATGGGTGAAGTAAATGGAACCACCCTAAGGGTTACAACGAATAACAATAAAGCCATCTCTACATTAAAATTTAATTTTAATGACCGGGGTCAATTGATCAACTCAGTTGATTCAGCAATAAATGTTAAAAGCACCAGTACATATACTTATGATGCAAATGGAAAAATAATGTCTATCAGTAATTCCGCAACTGATGCCGATAGCAGCGGCGATTTTTCACAAACAGAAATTCATCAATACATTTATAAAGATGGTAAGCTTGATAAAATGTGGCGCATTATCAATAAGAAGGATAGTCTCGAAGTAAGATTTGTAACAGATGAACATGGAAATGTGATTGAAGAAAGAAATTTCAGACGCGGTGTTTTAGCAGACCCCGTTTATTATTATTATGACGACAGAAACCGACTTACTGATATTGTTCGTTTCAACTATAAAGCAAACCGGCTATTACCTGATTATTTATTTGAATATGATGACAATGACAGGGTGATCCAGAAGATAACCACAACTTCAGGCAATAATCTTGGCTATCTTACATGGCGATATTTATTTGATGAAAAAGGTTTAAAAACAAAGGAAGCTTTGTTTAACAAAGACAAACAACTCCAGGGCCGCATAGACTACTCTTACAACTGAGCCATTAGAATCTGACTATTTTTCCTGACCTTTCTCAATGAAAATTGAGACAACTTTGTATTCCTTTACATAGATGACGGGAAATAATCTCATATTAAAAAATTGGCTCCAGCAGGAAAAATTTTTTAATGAGAATCTTATTCTCAGTCGCAAAAGACCGACAAAACTGTCCGTGCATGATCTTCGTGTTTCAATTAAAAAAATGAGAAGCTATTTACGTTTAAAAGAAGAATTAACAAAAGACGAATGGAAAGAATCTTTTTCAAAAAAATCGGTATTATTCAAATCATTCGGGAGGCTAAGAGACTATGACATGTCACTTACTCTTATAAGAAAATTGGAGCGAAAAGAATTATTGTCATTTATTTCCTTTAAAGAATATTTATCTGTCAACAGATCACTTACAAGAAAATGGGCAAAACAAGATGCTTTAAAATTTAATGAGCAAGAGCCAGATGTGTTTAACCAGCAATTTGATTCGCTGCAAGGTAGTAAGGAAGAAGTTTATGAAAAGATCATTCAGTTATCTACATTGAAAATAAAAAAAGTGAAATCGCTGGCTAAGCATTTTCAAAAAAATGCACATGAAATAAGAAAGCAACTAAAAGACTTGTATTACTGGTTAAAGATCTGCCCGAAAGCGGTTGCTGAAGGATTTATTAACATGAGAGTTCTGGACAGGATATTAACTTATTTGGGAAATTGGCAGGATCATGTTATTCTTAAAAAAAAGATAAAGCAATACATACAAGATCTGCCGAAAAGAAATGAAGAGAAATTAATGCTGAAAGATCTTGAAAAGAAATTAGTGCCCACACAAAAAGAAATCTTGGATAGAGCAATGAAAAAGTGGGATGAAATAAGAAACAAAAAAGCGACCAAATCAGTCGCTTTAAGTGCCCCGGAACGGAGTTGAACCGTTACGACCGTTGCGGGTCACAGGATTTTAAGTCCTGCGTGTCTACCAGTTCCACCACCGGGGCGTGTGGTAATCAGAAAAAAAATCCACCAGCGGAGACTGATGGACTTGTGAGCGGAAGACCGGGCTCGAACCGGCCACCCCGACCTTGGCAAGGTCGTGCTCTACCAAATGAGCTACTTCCGCTTGTTTATTAAACCAATAAAAGAACTAGAGGGCTGCAAAAATAAGCAACGAGCCCTTTTGAAAAAAATTTTTAAACCCCTTATTTGTATTTGGGAGTGTATAGGGTGCTTTCCTGCACTTTTACTTCAGGCTTGTCGAAACGCTTGGAATAAAGCATATAACAACCGCCTAAAACAAAAGCTACAATACAAGCCACCTGTAGGTAAAATAAAAATGCTGAGGAAGATGTCCAATTGTAAGAAAAGTCCCTGTCGTGTACTTTCTGAAGCTCCTCTTTGTATTCCTCCTGATAATTCATATCTGGTTATTTGTGGTGCAAAAATAAGTGTTCAGCAATTAAATTGGACTTATTTTATCAACTGTGAAAAATATTTTTTGCCTTTTACAAAATGCTCCCAAACGACGTTGCCTTTGTAAACACCGGCAGGCTTCCCACCCTTTTTTACAGGAAAAACACTTTGTTTTTGCCTGGATAAGATCCATTTTAAAAAAGAAAAGTGAGCTCTAAAAATTGAAAGAAAATAACCTCCATCACCTACAAAAAGACCTTTCCAGGCCGAGACTGAATCAAGAAAAATACGGAAAGGTATCTTCCACCATTTTTGCGACCATGGAAGATTTTTATATAGCATTATTTGATTGTTCCGAAAGTTGAGATAAGTTTTTAGGGAATTGCCACGGGGTAACGTGCCACCACCTACATGATAAACAACTGAAGAAGGACAACAATAAAGTTTATACCCCGCAAGTTGCATGCGCCAGCAAAGATCAATTTCTTCCTGGTGGGCAAAGAAGTATTCATCAAATCCTTTCATTTCATGAAATACATTGCTGCGTATTACCATTGCAGCACCGGTTACCCAAAAAACTCTTTCAGTTGTATCATATTGGCCTTTGTCTTCCTCACATATATCAAAAATTCTTCCTCTTACAAAAGGATAACCAAAACTATCAAGCCAGCCACCAGCGCCACCAGCATATTCAAATAACTTTTTATTGTTGTATGAAAGCAATTTGGGTTGGCATGCAGCATTCAATTTATCTTGTTCAAGTAAGTTAATAATGGATGTTAACCAGCCTGGTTGTACTTCTATATCAGAATTAATGATCGCATAGTAATCTGCCTTGACCTGCGAAAGTGCCATATTGTATCCTTTTGCAAATCCTTTGTTTTCATTGAAACGTATCAATTTCACTTGCGGAAATTGTTTCTCCAAAAAAGAAACTGATCCATCAGTAGAGCCATTATCCGCAACGATCACTTCATTGTTTTCATAATCAGTCGCCAAAAGAGAAGGCAAAAACTTTTTAAGATAGTTCTGACCATTCCAGTTGAGGATAACAATAGAAACTTTGGGTAAACTGCTCAATCGTTTGTAAAAAATTTGCTCAAAAATAAGGGATGCGGTTTATCCTTATTAAATTCGGAAAATGTTTCAGCAAATAATTAACTGGCGGACGCTTCTGGCGTTGATTGCCATTGGGATAGTTACCAGCACAATTTTTTACTCCAGGTACGTTGCCACAAAGATCGCCAAAGAAGAAAGAAGCCGTGTAATAGCTTTTGGTGAATCACTTAAAATGAAAGCAAAATCAGATGATCCGGATATCCTTGCTTTTACTAACCAGATTGCGGTAGAAAATGAGGATATACCCATCATTGAAACTGACGAACATAATAACCCCACGGGCATCTATGTAAATCTTGATTCGTTGACCGTAGCAAAAGATACCGGCTATTTGCGAAAAATGGTTCAGCGTTTTGGAAAAATAAATGAGCCGGTAAAAATTGATGTGACCAATCAAAAATATTTTTATGGCCAATCAAGATTACAGGATGAGGTAAGATACTATCCTATTGTGCAACTTATAATTGTTGGATTGTTCATTATTATAACGCTGCTTGCATTAAGAAGCAGCTACAGGTCGGTACAAAACCAGGTATGGGCAGGAATGGCTAAGGAAACGGCTCATCAATTGGGAACCCCCGTTTCATCCCTGCAAGGTTGGGTAGAAATGCTGAAACAAAACCCTGACAATAGCAAAATTGTTCCTGAATTGGAAAAAGATGTGAGTAGATTGCAATTAGTCAGTGATCGTTTTGGAAAGATCGGCAGCTCCCCACAATTGGAGAAACATAATATCGCCAGCCAGGTAATATCAATGGTGGATTATATGAAGAAAAGAGCGCCGGGAAAAGTGAGCTTTTCGATCAATACAAACAATGAGAAAGAGATTTTTGCAAGCATCTCGCCGCCATTGTTTGATTGGGTAATTGAAAACCTTTTAAAAAATTCTTTGGATGCGATGGAAGGAGCCGGCGAAATAAAGATCAACATCGAAAACTTGCCTGATAAAGTAAATATTGATCTGAAAGATACAGGCAAAGGTATTCCTCTTGCCATGCAGCAAAAAGTTTTTAAACCCGGTTTTACCACAAAGAAAAGGGGTTGGGGACTTGGACTTAGTTTATCAAAACGCATAATTGAACAATACCACAAAGGAGAAATATTTATTAAAAATTCTGAGCCTGGAAAAGGAACTACATTCAGAATTGTATTGAAAAAGTAAACCACTTACATTTGCAGTCCTCAATTGCCCGGGTGGCGAAATTGGTAGACGCACTACTTTGAGGTGGTAGCGTCCGAAAGGATGTGCTGGTTCGAATCCAGTCTCGGGCACTGATCAAAAGCTTTATCGAATGATAAAGCTTTTTTATTTTAATTAGTCCACACCAACTATTTTCCGCAATCGCTTGCATGAACTATAATTGATTTCATTCTATAATTTCATGATTGAATACGCCGTCATTATAATGTTTAAAACGATCCTCAAAGAATTTGGTATTGAACCCAATGCCTCTGTCAAACCATTTGGCAGTGGCTTAATTAATAATACATGGCTTATTACCGAGAATGAAAATGAGTTTATACTTCAGCGAATCAATCAGAATGTCTTTAAAAAGCCATTTGATATTGCAACAAACCTTCTCCAAGTCTGTGATCATTTGAAAGACAAGCATCCCGGTTATTTATTTACTTGTCCTCGAAAAACGATTACCGGTGATAACATGGTGTTTATTGAGGGTGAAGGGTATTTTCGGATGTTTCCCTTCATAAAAAATTCCCATACTGTTGATGTCGTTAGTTCTCCATTACAAGCTTATGAGGCAGCCAAACAATTTGGGCGTTTCACCAGGTTACTTTCAGGATTTCCGGTTGATAAGTTAAAAATAACATTGCCTGACTTTCACAATTTACCATTAAGATATTCTCAATTTGAAACAGCAATAAAGGAAGGGAATAAAGAAAGAATTAAACAATCTGCAGCAATGATCAGTTTCCTGCAAAATCAACAGGAGATTGTATCAATAAGCGAGCAAATCATCAATAACCTTGATTTCAAAAAAAGAGTTACACATCATGATTCCAAAATAAACAATGTACTTTTTGATGATAACAATAAAGGACTTTGTGTTGTCGATCTGGACACTGTAATGCCCGGGTATTTTATCAGCGATTTTGGGGATATGATGCGAACTTATCTTTCCCCAGTAAGTGAAGAAGAAAAAGATCTTTCAAAAATTGAAATAAGAGAAGAATATTTCAAAGCAATTGCAGAAGGTTATTTGAGTGAAATGGGAACCGAGCTGACAACAGTTGAAAAGAAGTATTTAGTTTATGCGGGGAAATTCATGGTCTATATGCAGGCCCTTCGCTTTTTAACCGATCACCTGAACAATGATATCTATTATGGTTCAAAATACGAAGGTCAAAATTTTATAAGAGCCAACAACCAAGTTAGTTTACTCAAAAAAATTATTGAAAAAGAAAAAACACTGCAGGAGATGGTAAATATTTAAACCGTAAGTAAACTGCAACCACGAAGATCACTTCCATCCATTCGTCCCAATACTTCAAAACTTTTATCACTATACAATTTACCTACATCATCTGTTGCTACAAAAGAGCAGCTATAGACATTGGCAAGATCAATAATATTAATTGCACCGCTTAGATGTGCGGTTTGTAACCGTGGCACATCTAAGCTCTGAACAGTCAAAGGATCTTCATCGTCTCTTATCAACACTTTCATCCATGGTGAGCACAGGAATCTTCCTTCCTTTTTTGCATACGCCTGCGATAACAACTCTGTCATCCCATATTCTGAATGAATTTCTGTTTTGCCAAATGCTTTCTTTAATTGATCATGCACTTCCATCCTGGTTAATTCTTCTCTCCTTCCTTTCATTCCTCCTGTTTCCATTATGATCGTATTCATTAATGGCATACAAAATTTTTCTGCAAAATCCAGTAATGCGTAGGTCACCCCTATCAATAAAGTTTTTTGATTTGCTCGTTCGAGTGACAATAAAGTTTCTTTTAATTTTTCAAGATCATACAAATAAAAACCGCTTTGAGGATGCTGGCTTTGTTTTATAAGATCATCAACCATATAAACCAACGATGAATTTCCTTTTTCCAAATAGGAAGGCAATAATCCAAGAACGCACCATTCTTGCAGATCGCCATATGTTTTTTTAAAGGCAGTGGTAAAACTTTGGGTATAGATAGAAACATCTTTTACATGATGCTGGCTACTTATTGTTTGCGTAGTTCCGCTGCTTTTAAATATTACTTCGGCATTAAACTTTCCAGTTTTTATTTCGTCTGTCTTAAAAAAGCTTATCGGTAAAAACGGTATCTTTTCAATTTCATCCACATCAGAGGGTGTTTTTCCAAGTGCATTTACATAGGATCTGTAAACTGAATTGGCCCCATATTGAAAATGAAAAATATCCAAAGCAAGCTGCCTGAAGCCGTTTTCTGTCACCGAAAATACTTTATCATGCCATTCGCTATTCATTATAGGCTGGTATCAGGTTAAATCTTAAATTTGTTACAATTAAACTCACAATATGAAAACCAGGATTTGGATTGCTGTGATCATTGTTGTTGGAATGATCGCCTGTGGCAAAGATAAGTTTGAGACCGTACCTCAATTGACATTGAGATCAAAAACCCCTGAAGTAGTGCCTGTAAATGGTACCTTACGGCTAAATATTGAATACACCGATAAAGAAGGCGATGTGAGTGATTCGCTTTTTATTGTAAGACAAAGATTGAATGTTCGGGGACCAATACAACTAACACCAAGCCCCTATGATGTTCCCGATTTCCCTCATACCGATAAAGGCGAATTTGAAATATCACTCGAATACCAGATTGGTCTTATTTTTGGTTTACCTCCACTTCGTATTCCCGGCAGCAATCCCGTAAAAAATGAAATTGATACATTGAGGTTGAAGATCGTTGCAAAGGACAAGGCCGGAAACAAAAGTGATACCCTCGTTGTCGATAATGTATATGTAATTCGTTGAAAGGTTGAATAGCTCCTTCAAAAAAATTCTCGACTTCTTTTTATTTACCAGCTTGTTTGTTTCATGCTGTGCGGTTATAATGGTATACCAGTCATACTCGCTAATTATTGGCAAAAATGTTAATCCCTGGTTTGCCGTGTTTGTTTTCTTTTCCACAGTTTGCAGTTATAATTTTCATTGGGCGTTAACACCGTATTCCATTGCACCTTCGCAACGTTTACAGTGGGATGAGAAACATAAAAGCTATCATTTGCTTTTATCAATAA
>JBIOVR010000400.1:0-2225 GCA_044867875.1 Chitinophagaceae bacterium | reverse complement strand
CGATGTAAATAAAGTGATCGGTTTCGCAAGAAGTAATAACATGAATTGAAGGTATTAGATGCAGAAGGAGGAATAAGTGTTCCCCGTAAGATGCAACGGGGACGCTTAAACGGTTCGTTGGTGTAATGACTAACATCACAGATTGTCGATCTGTTGCTATGAGTTCGATTCTCATACGAACCGCGATAACGTCAGAAAGCATTCGCAAGTTTGAATTGTGCGAATAAACTAGTACAATAATTGAGTAATTTGAAAAAGAATAACAAATGAGTAAATTAAAAATACAAGGAAAAGAGATTAGGGCATTAGGTTACCCGGAAGGACCGGTGATCAGCATTGCTATTAATGTGATGGAAAAGAAATTTAAACATCATTCAAAAGAAAAAGCATTTGAGATACTGAAAGAAGTTTTGCAATCACCACATGATTATGCAAGCGATGAAGTATTGGGTTTAATTGCAAAACAACTTCTTCCAAAGCCAGAAGCTGAGGGACAGAATATTTCATTGAATCAAAACGGTATTCAATTCAATGTGTTCGGACAGGAGCATATTGAAGAAGGAGCCATGCATCAAATGTACCAAGCCGCTAAATTACCGATCAGTGTTGCCGGAGCATTAATGCCCGATGCACACAGCGGTTATGGGTTACCAATTGGCGGTGTATTGGCAACAGAGAATGCAGTTATTCCTTATGGTGTCGGCGTTGATATTGGTTGCAGAATGTGTTTGAGTGTTTTTGATATCGATCCAAAAGAATTGATACAAAAGGAAAACTATTTTACAAGAGAATTATTGGAGGCAACATTATTTGGAAGTGGACAACAGTTTGACCAGGCAGAGGATCATGAAGTGATGGAGAATGAATTGTTTTATCAATTGCCCTTGCTGAAAAATTTGCATGGAAGAGCATGGAAACAATTAGGTTCTTCAGGTTCAGGCAATCATTTTGTAGAATTTGGAATTGTTGAGATCAATGAAAAAGATAAAGTTTTGGGTGTTGAACGGGGAAACTATGTTGGCTTATTGTCACACTCGGGTTCAAGAGCATTAGGGGCAAATATTGCCAATCATTATACTAGGATCGCTATCAGCAAAAGACGTTTACCAGCCGAAGCAAAAAATTTGGCTTGGTTAAGTTTGGATGAAGAAGAAGGAATTGAATACTGGAATGCCATGAACTTAGCTGGTGATTATGCATCTGCCTGTCATCATGTGATCCATGATAAGATCGCAAAACAGTTAGGAAGAAAGCCGATGAAGATGGTGGAGAACCATCACAACTTTGCATGGAAGGAAAAGTGGGAAGGAAAAGATCTGATCGTTCATCGTAAAGGTGCAACACCTGCAGGTAAGGATGTATTGGGAATTATTCCGGGTTCAATGACCGCGCCTGGTTTTATTGTAAAAGGTAAAGGTGAAACAGCATCTGTTAATTCTGCATCACATGGTGCAGGAAGAAAAATGAGCCGTACAAAAGCAATGGAATCAGTAACAGATAAACAATTCAAAGAAGAATTAGAAAAACATAATGTGAAGTTACTTGGTGGAGGATTGGATGAATCACCTTTTGCTTATAAGGATATTGAAGTGGTAATGCAATCTCAAAAAGCACTGGTAGATGTTGTAGGAAAGTTTACTCCGAAAATTGTAAAGATGGATGGAGCAAAACATAAGAGTTGGAAAAAGAAGGGAAGAGATGAAGTTATAGGTGAATGATTTAAAAAAGAAAGCACCGGTTATTCGGTGCTTTTTATTTCTTTTGCCACAGCAAACTCTAACAACAGATCTTTATCATCAATATAACTGTTTCATTTTTTATGTTTCAATATAGATGCGATTCGATTATTTGATACACGCAGAGAAATGTTAAAAAGCTTTTTCTAAAAAGAAACCTCTGTAGAAACAGAGGTCGCAACCAAAACTAACTGCTTATGAGAAAATATTTATGTAGTAACTGTTTTAAAATTATATTTTCCAAAATATCCACCTTCTTTTTCTTCCTGCTCTGTTATCACAAAATCTTCTCTATAATCTGAGAATCTGGACTTTTTGATTTGTACTTGCCTTTTTTGTTTTTTCTTCTGAAGATTCTTTTTCATAACACTGGTTTTTGATCTTGTATCTATCAATTTTCAATTACCGTGCCAGTTGAAATGAGAATAATAACAAGTGTTTGCGGATAAGCAACACAGGCAGCTAAAAACCAACATCTTGAATTGAATG
>JBIOVR010000399.1:0-27531 GCA_044867875.1 Chitinophagaceae bacterium | reverse complement strand
GTATTGGCAACAGTAACTTATGGGTTTATTACAATGCCGGAATATTGGAATAAAATGAAAAAAGCATTTCGCCAGGGAAGGAGAAGCAATTCAATACATGCGTGGAAATGGAATGAGATATTAAATGAACCAACGGAGGAATTAAGAAGAAAAATATTAATAAATAGTAGAAGCCATTAAACTTTTGTTGGAGTTGGTTTTAGTTCGGAAAGTCCCGCTGCTGCGGGGCTTTCATTTTTATTACTGAATAGAATTGTTGCAGTACAAGAGTGCGACGCAACAGGTGATGATAAGAATTACAAACGCTGACTTAATAAAATAAAAAAACCTCTCATAAGGAGAGGTCTTGTATAAATTTCAAATCTCAAATTTTAAATTAAAAATCCAATCCCATTGCAAAATACCATAACGGTTTTCCTTTAAAGACACCATTCATTTCCCAGGCAGTATCAAGGCGCAGGAAATAACCAAGTATTGTACTGCGAACACCAAACCCATAACCACCGGCAAAAGGACCGATACCTCCTGCTTTGATCTTTACAACAACCGGGTTTCCGGGTTGACTATATAATACAGAAGGTCTTTCTATTTTATCATATTTACCATTCCATGCAGTACCAAGATCAAAGAACTGCACCAACTGGAAGTTTCTTAAGAATGCATTGTTGATCGGTTTGTTAAATAAGGTGCTGAATACTGGCAAACGTAATTCACTATTGATCACTGCCGCATTATTTCCATTAGCCACATTTTGATTAAAACCTCTCAGGTTAACAGCCAGCGATTGGAATGCATATTCGTAATCGGGATCGGGCTTATTGGCGTCATTAAATTTTGGGAACAGGTCATTGTCAACACCACCGGCATAGTAAATAATTTTTTGCGTACCCCATGAAAGATCAAAAGCTCCACGCAATGCCCAAATGAAATTGCGATAGATAGGAATAAACAATCTTCCGTCGCCACCAAAATTGAGTGAATATGGATTATCAGCAGTGACGCCGGATTCTTTATTTACTTTGGAGTTCCAGTCAAAATAGAATTTATAGCGCAACCCATACCAAATATTCAGTGCGGGATTAATGGCATCATCATATACATACTCCGCATGTAATATGGCATATTGCTTTTTAAAATCTTCTACCTCCAATGTTAAAGGTGGCTGGTTGAGATCATCAGCAAGGATCACCACTTTATCCGAACGGAAAGCAGCATTAAAACGAATACTTCTTACACGGTCAAATGGATAAGAGACACCTCCCTGGTATAAGTTCGTAAATAGTTTGGCGTTGTAAGAATTTCCATTTTGATCACCTGCAACTACTTTTTGTGTACTCCTGTAATAAGTGGCACTATAATCAAGTCGTTTCTTTAAGTATTGGGCACTCATTACATATTCATTGTTCTTCAGGTCTGTGCTCAGGCGAAAGCCTCCGGAAAACTTCCAGTCCTCCATCAGGTCAGAGGTTCCAACTCTTATCATACCATTAAACGGATCGCCATTGGCAAGTTGAATAGGACCTGAGCCACCTGCATAAGTTTGATAGCGGGTGATCAGTACATTATTATTAAAACCGGCTACTACATAATCATTGAAAAATTTCGGCGGACGGTATTCAAACAATTTTGCGTCTTTTAATACCGGTTCTTTACCCGGCACCACGGTTGATTCCACTACGTTGCCGATCTGTGTTGAATCTTTTTTCTCATCCTTGAATTCATTTTCAAAGAAATCATTTTGCTTTTTTCCACTTGAATCGGGAACGTCCGGTACATTTATATCAAGCTTACCTTCTTCCATTTTTTCTTCTTCCATTACCTTCTTCATGTATTCAGTTGGCCTTGCTGATATATTGCGACGGCGCAAAGCATTTTCATCCACCCGAAGGCGATAAAGGAATTTATAATCACCCTGTCTTACTATTTCACTTACCTGTTGCTGATCGCCGGCAGTTCTTGTTTCCAATAAACTGCTTTGATAGTTTGTAATTGGGAAAACATAAGTGGAATCCTGGGTTACAGAAACAAAACCTACTGAATCAATATCCGGTTTATCCCATTCTTTTAATAATGAGTCCACATCTTTTAAACTCGGATTGCGCAATACATCGCCACCAATAAATACCAATGTATCAAGCCCTGCTCTTTCAGTTCTGAAGAAACCTGCATAGCGGTTGGCAATTCCATTTTCATTACTTACAAAAGTGAAATGCGAAGCATTGTATTGGGAAGGAAGGCGGGCATCTCCCTGCTTCATATCCGTAAGTTGAGAGATCTGTTTGAATTCAGATTTGTTCCAGTTATCAACGAGGAAAATATTGTAACGATTGTGCGGCAACGAATCATCAGAGCTTGCAGCAGTGCCCGATGGCCTGTTGCTGGAGAAGATGATCCCTGTCTTATTTGGAAAAGCCACAAAGGATGCATCCAGGTCATCATACACATCATTCGTGATCTGCTCTACTGTTCCTTTATCAATTTTATAAACGAAAATATCTGTTTGACCACTTTTCACTGCGCTGAATAAAAGAGTATTTGCATCCAGCATATATTTCATATCCTCTATTTGGCTGAATTTTTCATCAAGAATAGTTTTTGATATCTTGACCCTGTTCACAAGATCATACACAAACAATTTCAGATCTCCTTTTTCCCAATATAGTACAGCGAGTCTTGTTCCTTTTCCATCCCATGCCATTATGGGGTAGTTAGGATTCTTTTCATCCTCTCTTGATCTTGCGCCAAACTTTACCAGCACTTTTCGGTTGGTAAAATTCTCATTCAGCACTATGGAATATTTTCCTTGTTTGAATTCCACCACGGCATAACTCATATTCCTTGGAACAGGATTCGCATTGAAACGGATAAAATCTTTTTTCTTGATATACTCACTAACTGACAACTGTCCTTTAGGCGCTACTCTTCTGCCACGAATATCTTTCAGGTATTTCTGGCTTTCTTCTGCCATGAAATTAGTTAGCAGCGTTTTGAATTTCTTCTGTTTAGTAACACGATTGCATGCCGCATTCAGATTACGATAGATGCGGGCCAGGTAAAGCATATAAGTTGTTTTGCTTTTACCATATTTATCACCTACCCAACGCCAAAAAGCATGACCGGCGAGCAAAGGTTTTTCATGGGCAAACTGGTAGAAATTATTATAACGACCACTTAATAAAGCAGATTTCAGATCATCATCGAGTTGAGCACTCCAGTTTTCAGCGGCATATGCTATATATCCATCAGTGAGCCATTGCGGCAGATCAAGCAATGCCTGGTTAGCGGCGAACTCTCCAAGGTCATCTCCAAATAAAACATTATCGACAAGCACTTTTGCTATGCCCTGTCTTATTTGTCTTTTTAAGTTTTCATGATTGCCATCGAAGTACAAAATAATTTTATTATTCACCAGCTTAGTGACACCCCCGGTATTTTGCCAGTCAATGCCAAGTCCTATATTGCTTTGTTGAAATTCATCAAAGTTGTTATACACAACAATGTTGGCTCGGCGTTGCAAGCCATATTCAACAAATTCTTCAATGCTTGACAATTCTCCTTCTGCCACTTGCGCCACATATTTGCCAAGTGCCAGGCCATCCTGGCTGAAATAAGTATTAAAATTTTCTGTCTGGTAAAATTTCCAAATGAATTTTTGGTATTGCACCCGGTTCTTTCCAAATTCCACCGAGTTCACTTGCGCATTAGTTTTCAGGGAGAAGAAAACCACTGTAAAAAGGATAAGTCTGAATTCTTTCTTCATAAGATCTGTCCTGTTTCGTCTATAAATTAAAAATCGGATTTAAATAAAGTATAGTTGCTGCAATAGACTTATAAGTTTTTTGTTGCGAGGCGAAGCCATCTCCTCAAATTCTGTGTTTTGTTATCAGCAATTGAGCCCTGATTGGACTTTCGTTGCGACGCTCCGTTTAACTTCCTGTTCACTGATCAACTTTTTATCTTGAAATGTCAATTATCAGAGGTGAAATATAACTATAAAACTATTTCACTTCTAACGTCCCACTTTTCACGAAATTGCAGGTTCTAAAGTACGGAAAACCCTCGATGTTAAGCGTTAAGACATTTACATTTAATCCCGTCCAGGAAAATACCTACGTTTTATATAACGAAGCAGGTGTCTGCTGCATTATTGACCCGGGTTGTTATTTTCAGCAAGAGCAGGATGAGCTAAAAAACTTTATTGAAGGTAACGCCCTTCAACCACAATTGCTGCTTAATACGCATTGCCATCTCGATCATGTATTTGGCAACAAATGGGCTGCCAAAAAATGGGATCTCACTCTTCATATCCATGAAAAAGAAAAACCCGTGCTTGATTTTGCGCCACAAAGCGGGGAAATGTGGCAAATGCCTTTTGAAAATTATGATGGGGAGTTGATCTATTTAAAAGAAGGAACAAACATCAAATTGGGAAATGATGAATTAGAGATCCGTTTTACTCCCGGTCATTCACCCGGAAGTGTTTGTTTTTATCATGAGCCCGGTGGTTTTGTTATCGGCGGCGATGTTCTATTTAATGGTAGCATTGGCCGTACTGATCTGCCCGGCGGTGATTTCAAAACATTATTTAATAGTATTCAAACCCAGCTATTCACTTTGCCAGATGAAACAAAAGTTTATTCTGGGCACGGTCCGATGACAACGGTTGGAATTGAGAAAATGAATAATCCGTTTGTGAAGTTGTATTAAGCAATTTTTGGAGCAAAGTATTTTCCAATAAAAGGAAATTTCGCCAATTCCTTCTTTTCAATCTTCGAAACAAAAAAGGCAAACAACAATAAAAGTAAAGTCGCAGTACCAATACTAAACCAGATATTATTCCAAAGCATCAGCAAGCCGCGATGAACCAAATAGATCAACACAACTAAAACAAGATAGGAGATGAGTTTTTTCTTTGCATAAGGAACAGGATAATGTTTCTGCCCCAGCATATAGCTGATGATCATCATAAATAGGTAACAACAGAAAGTGGCGATGGCGGCTCCGAGATAATGAAGTTTTGGAATAAGGATAATGTTTAATACAACCGTGATCACTGCACCGATAAAAGTGATCATGGCACCGGTCATATTTTTATTTGTGAGTTTATACCAAATGCTCAGATTATAATAAATGCCGAGAAAAATATTTCCAAGAGCAAGGATCGGTACAATATATATTCCTTCGCCCCATTCTTTTGATTTTAAAGTGATCACCCATTCCAGCACATCCCGATAAAGCCCGATGAATAAAAACATAAAGCAACATGCGATCACAAAAAATTTCATCACTCTTGCATAAACACGTTGTGGGTTTTCTTCGGTTGACCGGTTAAAGAAGAATGGCTCCGCCGCCATTCTGAATGCTTGTATCATTACCGTTACTAAAACAGCAAGACGGTATAGATTACCAAAAATTCCTAATTCTTTATCAGCTTCTGCGGGTGATACTTCAACAACATGCCTGTAAACTAAACGGCTCAGCATATCATTTATCATTCCACCCAAACCAACAATGATCAATGGATAACTATACTCCATTACTTTTTTCCAAAGTTTCGTATTGAAGTTGAATTCAAGATCTTTGAACTCTTTCCAAAGCAATAAAAAAGTAAAAATGCTTCCGCAAACATTTCCTAATAGGTAAAAACTTATCGGGTCTGTCTTATCAAAAATAAAACCGAGAAAACTGTCCGGGTTTTTTTTCAGATAATCCGGCAGCAAACCGAGAGCAAGGATCACCACCAAAATATTTACTACAATACTTGCTACCCGAACAAATGCATACTTTCTTGGGCGGCCTTCTTGTCTCAGTTTTGCAAATGGCAAAGTTGCCAGCGTATCAAAGAAAATGATCCAGCACATCCATGTTACATATTGTGGATGCTTTGTAAGTCCTGCAGCATCTGCAATAGAAGGACGGAAAAAAAGAAGAATAACTGTAAATAAAATGGTCGTTAAAAAAATTGAAAGAGTAAGTGTGCTGTAAAGCTTCTTTTTATCTTCTGATTGGGAGAATCGGAAATAAGCAGTCTCCATTCCATAGGTGAACAGCACATTTAAAAAGGGAATGATCGCATAAACCTGTGTAAGATCTGCCGTGGTACCAGCATGTGAAAAAATAAATGGCAGGCTCAGATTCATCAGGTAACCGAGAAAACGACTCGCAATAGTGGGTACACCATACCATATAGTTTGCCCGGCTAGTTTTTTTATACCACTCAAAGGATTTGGGATATTTCAGCAAATGTACTCTTTGACTCCTGATTAAGCAACCGGTTCAATGCATGGCGCATTCCATTTACATTTTTCCTAACTTTAAAAAAACATCTGCAATTGAGAAAACTTATACTTAACATCTTGTTTTGGTGTCTACCTGTTCTGTTAATTGCCCAGGCTAAAGAAGGCACCATCGTGTACAAAAAGAAAAAGCAGCAATGCTTTTTTATTAACTATAACTTTCCTCCCGAGGCCGTTGAAAATGCTCTTATGGGCAAACTAACCCGTATGGGTTACAAAGGCAGAGAGGAAAAAGGAATGTTTAATAAGGACAAAGGATTTAATGTTTATAAAGAAGCTACGCTGACAGACATTAGCCCTGGTAAATATGATTACGTTGTGAATATTGAAAGAAAAAGCAAAAAGGAAAGCGACGAAACTGTATTGTACCTGCTAATTCTTAATAACGATGTCAATGCCTTGCCTCTTTTAAGTAAGGAAGAAACACGAAAAGCAAGATCTTTTCTTGAAGACTTAACACCAGAAGTCGAAGAAGCACATATTGATATTTTGATCGCGGCGCAATTAGGAGTAATTACAAACGCCGAAAAGAAAATGAAACAGCTGCAAACGGATTCAGTTGAACTGCAAAAGAAAATAGTAAAACTGCAGGAAGAAATGCTGAATAACTCAAAGGCACAGGAAGCGCAGGTTGCAGAGATAGCCAATCAAAAAAAAATACTCGAAGCAATACAAACCCGCAAAAAGTATTAATGTGTTTGATAGAACCGCAGATCTTTTGTAAGTGTTGAATCGGTCAATGCTCTTAAAAAAGCAACCAGGTCAATGATCTCATTGCTGTTAAAATGAATTCCATTTATTAATGAAGGATCAAGTGTAGAACTCTGTTGAATATTATTTCCATAATGTTCAATACATGCTTTCAAACTTTGATAACGGCCATCATGCATGTATGGAAAAGTAATAGAAACATTTCTCAACGATGGCACTTTGAATTTTAATGAATCTTCTTTTTTACCAGTAACAACCAATCTTCCATAATCTTTTAAATTAGGATCAAGTTTTAACCCTATATTTCTATAGGAATAATCAGTGAACATCGGTTCGGGATGGCAGGAAGCACAATTGACTTTATAAAGCTGGTAACCTCTTTGCTCATAATCAGTGTAAACATTTTCACCTCTTTTTACCTGGTCGTATTTTGAATTGGCGGTGATCATTGACACGGTGAATTGAGCCAATGCTTTTTGCATTCTTTCAATTGTTATTTCCTCGGTACCAAATGCCGCGTTGAACATTTGCAGTGTATGTAGGTCTTTGCGAAGCTTAGTTAAAACATTTCCGATCTCTTCCGCCATTTGATTTTGTGCTTGTATCGGATCCAAACATTCATCTTCCAAACTTTTAAATTTTCCATCAGTATGAAACGCATCTTTCCATGCTAGATTAAAAAGTGGCGTTGCATTCCTGTTTGAATGTTGATTATTATAACCATGGCTCAGGTCATGATTATAAGTGCCAAATACAGCAACCTGATGATGGCAGGAAGCACATGGGTAATTACCATCTTTGGAAAGACGGCCATCATAAAACAACATTTTACCAAGTTGAAAACCTTCCTCTGTCAATGGATTTTTTGAAAAATCATAGCGAGGTGCGGGAAAGCCGGCCGGTATTGTAAACGTTAAACCTGTTTTGCCGGGTACATCTTCCTGACCTTTTCTGCAGGCATTAATTAAGAAGTTTCCGGAAAGGGTTACAAGAAAAATTATAATGGTCAGTCTCCACTTCATTCAGGAGGTAAATTTAAGAAATACATGCAGCATTACATATTATGAGGATCTATTCTTCTGCGGCCTTCTTTTATGTCGCCTTTTATCTTTTTGCCATCTAAACGTTTCTCTTTTGCAGCCTTACTTATTTTGGTTGGTTTGCGTTTTTTCTTTTTTTCCAATGCTTTTGCCACAAGCTCATTTATTTTACGGACCACTTCATCTTTGTTCTCAAGTTGTGTACGATAGGTCTGAGATTTTATGAACAGCATTCCTTCGTTATTGATGCGATTGGAAAGCTTTTCAGTGATCTCCAACTTCTGCTCATCGGCAAGAATTAGTGATGCATTGATATCAAAATATCCAATCACGGCAGTCTCTACCTTGTTAACGTTTTGGCCACCCTTACCGCCGCTACGTGTAGTTTGAAAAATTATTTCCGGTGACAGATCAATTGAGGTCATAGATCAATGGTCAATATATTTGTAAACAGTAAAGGTACAAATTATGAGAGCCGTTATCCAAAGAGTAAGCAAAGCAAGTGTAACAATTGATAATAAAATTCATTCTCAAATAAAGAATGGATTGCTTGTATTAGCAGGCATTGAAGATGCGGATACTGCTGAAGACATTGAATGGCTTTCTGGTAAAATCGTCAACCTCAGAGTTTTTAATGATGAGAATGGTGTAATGAACGTTTCGGTAAAAGAAAGTAATGGCGATATACTTGTTGTGAGCCAGTTTACATTACATGCTTCTACTAAAAAAGGAAACAGGCCTTCTTATTTAAAAGCAAGCAAACCTGAATTTGCTATTCCGATGTATGAAAAGTTTGTGCAACAGCTCGGAAACGATCTTGGTAAAACAGTAAGTACAGGAGTGTTTGGAGCAGATATGAAAATGGACTTATTAAACGACGGACCGGTTACAATTGTAATCGATACGAAGAACAAAGAATGATTTATTCACCATTCACCACTGACCATTCACTATTTCACTCCCATTCTCTCCGTAAATCTTTTTCCTTCCGCCGTTTCAAGCATTATATAAAAGATATTTTCTTTTGTGGGTACTGTAAAAGAGTATGAATTGCTTGTAAGCTGTTTTTCTTCCACAAAACGATGCCCGCTTGCTGTCCACACCATCAAAGACTTTAAGTTTTGTTTTGACTGAATAGTTATTTGTTTGCCATTTGTTAAAACCTTGAAGGGTTTGGCAGTTGTTGATGTAGCTGTTTCTGATTTGGGTGATTGCTTCACTTGTGCATGCATAAAACAAGTGATACAAAAAAGTGCGGAGACAAGAATAGCTTTACGGATAAATGGCTTCATCATAGATTTAGAATTGGAATTGAATGATTGTCCCGATTGCTATCGGGATTATAGTATCAAGGGGTCGGAGATAACACGAAAAGGGAGATGAAAACGTCAGGAATCATGCTAAATTGCACAGACTCAATAAAAATTTTGTTATGACTATAAATGAAGCCCAGCAACAGGTGGATGGTTGGATAAAAACTGTGGGTGTTCGCTATTTCAGTGAGCTAACTAATATGACCATTTTAACAGAGGAAGTGGGAGAACTGGCTCGTATTATGGCCCGTACTTATGGCGACCAGTCTTTTAAAAAGGCCGATCTGGATAAAAACCTTGCCGATGAAATGGCTGATGTGTTATGGGTATTGATCTGTCTTGCTAACCAAACAGGTGTTAATTTAACGGACGCATTTCAAAAGAATATCGAGAAGAAAACGAGCAGGGATGCGGAAAGACATCAGCAAAATGAAAAGTTGAAATAGTTTTAATACATCTTAAGTCATTGTAAGTCCGTATCAATCAAATCTGGCTTCTCTTTGGCACTATGTATGTAAGTTTTTAATCATGACCATTTTTCCATTTATGGCACCAAAAAGATTATGGAGTATACTCAAGAGATCTGTTTCTGACTTTATAGATGATAATGTTCTTAAGCTAAGTTCATCGCTTGCCTTTTCCACTATATTTTCTTTACCCGGTTTATTGATCATCATTATCTGGTTTGCCACCATTTTTTATGGACGTGAAATTATTGAAGGTACCATCTATAAACAAATAGCGGGATTTGTAGGTTTAGGGGCTGCAAAAAGTATCCAGGAGGCAATGCAATCAACAATGCATTCTGATTCCAGTAAGTTGGCTACTATTATTGGTCTTAGTTCACTTATTATCGGCGCTACGGCAGTGTTTGGCGAAATACAGGATTCGATCAATCTTATTTGGAAATTAAAATCAAAACCGAAAAAAGGCCGCGGCTGGTTGCGATTAATAATTAATCGTCTTCTTTCTTTTTCAATAATTGTAAGCCTGGGTTTTATTCTTCTTGTATCATTAGTTATTAATGGAGCAATGGATCTTTTATTAAATGAGTTGTTGCGAAAATTTCCAGATCTTACTGTAGTAGCAATTTATATCGCGAATCTCGTTCTTACATTTTTTATTACTGCTTTTATTTTCGGTATCATCTTTAAAGTGTTGCCCGATGCAAAGATCGAATGGAGACATGTAAGGGTAGGCGCTTTTACCACTGCTTTTTTCTTTATGGGGGGTAAGTTTTTAATAAGTTATTATCTCGGCCATAGCCAAATGACAACTGCATATGGAACTACCGGTTCTATTATTATAGTGTTGCTATGGGTCTATTGTTCAGCAATGATACTTTATTTCGGGGCTGCTTTTACAAGACAATACGCCATTGAGATGGGATCGAATATTTATCCGAATAGATATGCGGTATGGGTAGAGAAAGTGGAGATCGCTTCTAAACAACCATTACCTAAAACAACCGATGGACAAAAAGTAGAGGAAGAGAAAAAGGAAGAGAAAATTCAGGAACAAAAAACAGCTGAAGAAAAAATACAATCACAAAACTCATAATATCCAAAGCTATTGAGAAAGCTTCTCGACTCTTATCTTTGCCGCTATGGCAAATGATTCGAACAGGTTCCAGGCAATTATTTCTCATGCGAAAGAGTATGGTTTTGTTTTTCCCAGCAGCGAAATTTATGATGGATTGCAGGCGGTATATGATTATGGCCAGTGGGGTAGTGAGCTGAAAAAAAACATCAAAGATTATTGGTGGGATAGTATGACCCGCATGTATGAAAATATTGTGGGTATTGATGCGGCCATCTTTATGCACCCAACAACATGGAAAGCTTCCGGTCACGTTGATAATTTCAACGACCCGATGATCGATAATAAAGACAGTAAAAAAAGATACCGGGTTGATCATTTAATTGAGGGGCATGCCGAACTTTTAAAAACCGGCGGAAAAGAAAAAGAGGCGGATGATCTGCTGGCTGCAATGGATGCATTGTTAGCAAAGGACGATTTTGCAGGTTTAAAAAAACTAATCGAGGATAATAAAATAAAATGTGCAGTAAGCGGAACAAGTAGCTGGACCGATATCCGTCAATTTAATTTGATGTTCTCAACGGAATTTGGTTCTACGGTTTCAAGCGATGATGAAGACAATAAAGTTTATTTAAGACCGGAAACGGCGCAAGGGATCTTTGTAAATTTTTTAAATGTGCAAAAAACAGGGAGGATGAAAATTCCTTTTGGTATTGCACAGATCGGTAAAGCATTCAGAAATGAAATTGTAGCAAGACAATTTATTTTCCGCATGAGAGAATTTGAGCAAATGGAAATGCAGTTCTTTATTCAACCGGGCACACAAAAGAAATGGTATGAGTACTGGAAAGAAGAAAGAATGAAATGGCATTTAGCGCTTGGTTTTGGAAAAGACAGTTATCGTTTTCATGATCATATTAAACTAGCACACTATGCTGATGCGGCCTGTGACATTGAATTTAATTTTCCAATTGGATTTAAAGAATTAGAAGGCATTCACAGCCGTACCGATTTTGATCTGAAAAATCACCAGGAATACAGTAAAAAGAAACAACAATATTTCGATAACGAAATTGATCCTGCAACTGGTAAACCTTATGGCAATTATATTCCGTATGTAATTGAAACTTCCATTGGGTTGGATAGAATGTTTTTGGCTGTATTAAGTTATTGTTATGAAGAACAGGATCTGAGTACTTCGGAGAAACAAGATAGCCGGGTGTTATTAAAATTCCCTCCGAAATTAGCACCAATGAAATTGGCTGTATTACCATTACTTAAAAAAGATGGGTTGCCCGAAATAGCAAGAAAGATCATGGATGATTGCAGATCTTCCTTCCGTTGTTTTTATGAAGAGAAGGATGCGATCGGTAAACGCTACCGTCGTATGGATGCAATCGGTACCCCATTCTGTGTTACGGTTGATCATCAAACAAAAGAAGACAATACAGTCACTGTCCGTTATAGAGATTCGATGAAGCAGGACAGAATTCCTCTTGAAGAGGTAAAGGAAATTGTACTCGCAGCTATTATATAATTCAGCCTATCATTATTGAAGCATCTTGTTTTTATATTTATTTACTTGACTTTCCTGCACATTATTAATTATTTCAAGCAAAATTTAATGTAAGTTCTGTTGTGGAAAAAAATCAATGGAATTTTTTCGATGAAAGTAGAAGAGGAACAAAACTTGCTAACAAAGAATAGTTATCCGTAAAGTCTACTTTTTTGATGGGGCGAAGATTCCCCAAAAAAAATTTTCTTGTTTATTATAGTTTTTTTGGAATAATAATTTTGATACTTTTGAAATATCTCCTGCCCTTACTCCAATATCCTACGTCCTTTAATCCAATCCCTCCAGTAACATTTTTATTCACTCATCTTAAGTCTATTTTATGAAAAAATTTTTATCCTTTAGCGTAGGCCTTATTTTCTTGACAAATTATTTATTCGCACAGACTTTCACAGCTGTTACATCCGGAAACTGGGATGCCCCTGCCACATGGGGCCTCGTATCTGGTTATCCCGGTGCGGCAACGGGAACAACGTTAGTAACAATTCCAACTGGCTTTGCAGTAACTTTAAATGTAAGCCCGGCTTTTCCTATCGGTTCACTTGCGATTGCAGTTGGTAATGGTAATAACAGTTTGACTGTTTCCCCTACTTTTACCCTAAATGTAACGGGTGGGATATTGATCACAGGAGCAGTCACTGGGGGTGGCGGCGTCACTAAATCTCTAATCATGAATGGGGGTGTAGTGAATGCTGCATCTTTAACTTTGACTCCGGGCAACGCAGATGATAAGCTCGCAACGGTACAATTTAATGGCGGTGGCACAATCAATATAAGCGGCGATGTAACTATGCCTGTTGACCCTGCTCTGGACCAAAGAACTCAAATTATTTTTAATGGCGGAGGCACATTGTCTGTTACCGGCAACACCATCGGTGGACAAATAAGTGTTATTGGTGCTGCTGGAACCAGTACGCTAAATATAACAGGCATTGCTTCAACCGTGGGAAACCTAATAATGAATGGTGCTGCTACATCCATATTAGATTTGAATGGTAATTTAACTGTACTCGGTACAC
Source organism: Chitinophagaceae bacterium (assembly GCA_044867875.1). Taxonomy (GTDB): domain Bacteria; phylum Bacteroidota; class Bacteroidia; order Chitinophagales; family Chitinophagaceae; genus VBAS01. Next base: position 14,040 of record JBIOVR010000399.1, on the reverse strand, counting down.
TTACACTTACAGCTGGTAAAATAGATATCGGACCAAACATCCTAACTCTTTCTAGTGCAACACCTGCCACCCAGTTAGTGGGAGGAAGCGCCACTTCATATGTTTATACTACCAGTGAAGCGGGTCGTCTTGTTCGCCAAAACCTTGCCGCAGCAACAGCATATACTTTCCCTGTAGGTACACCCACTGATTATATGCCGGTAATTGTAAACTCAGTATCTGCAGGAAACAGTTTTGCAGTTAGCGTTTATTCTCCGGCAACCAGGGAATCAACAGTAGGCGGTACGCCATTTGATGCTGCTACTCTATTAAGAATTGTAAATGCGATGTGGTATATTGACAGGGCGGGCACCAACACTGGTAATACGACGCTAACCCTTGGATGGGTAGCTGGACTCGAAGGAGCAACATTTGCGGCTTTAGCTCCCGGACAATTCGGCATTAGTCATCATAATGGTATTGCTTGGTCATTCCCTCCTATTCAAACTAGTGGAAATAATGTTACTAATATCGTAACAGCAATTTTTAGTGTATTTGGAGGAGCATTTGGTGTAGCAGATATCGGCCAGGCGTTACCTGTTAAATTTGGAGCAATAAAAGCGTATGAAAAACAAAATGGCATACAACTCGATTGGAAAGTTTATTCAGAAAATAAAGTAAGGAGCTATGAGATCGAACGGTCAGCTGATGGCCGCACATATATTTCTGTTGGATCATTACCTGCCTTATATAATAATACTTCCGATGGGGACTATGGATTTTTTGATGCCAACCCGCTTTCAGGTACAAGTTATTATCGAATTAAAAATAATGATCTTGATGGCAAATCAGCTTACAGCATTGTAATTAGAGTGAACAGGAATAAAACAATTAAAGGACTGAGCCTTTATCCGAATCCTACTGTTAATGGAATTGTTCTACTGCAGGGAAGTGATCTTGGCCGCGGCAATTATAAAATAAACATAGTGGGTGCCAATGGCCAGGAGATATACAAGCAACAAATTATACATAATGGAGGAACGATCTCTCATACAATAGGATTGCCACCAACTACTAGTAAGGGTGTTTATATGCTTTCAGTAAAAGATGAGAACGGGAATATTATTTTCAAAGACAAATTGGTTAATCAGTAATACCAAAGAAAAAGATCCTTACAGCATAAACCATTTTAATACCCGTTTTTAACGGGTATTAAAATTCGTAGCAGGTAATAAATTATTTAGAAATTTTTATTTCTGTGTAACTCATTATTTTCGCTTCAATTAAAGTGAAAGAGATCGTTCAAAAGACTTTCAATAACTTTCACTTTTTCTCATTTTTTACTTAACAAACTTTTTGGATTTTAATTTTTACTTTCAATATCAATAGTCCTTGACCTAAAACTTTTTATTATGCGAAAATATACACTTGCAGGCCTGTTTCTTATCCTTTCACAATTTGTTTTTTCCCAAAATACCTCGCCTGATGCCAAAACATCTATAGGAAAATCTTCTTTTATTGCTGAGTTAGGTGGCCCCGGTATTGTTTTTTCAGCCAATTATGATACAAGATTTCAGCAATCACGTTTGGGTATAGGTGGTAGAATTGGTGTTGGATTCGTTAGTGCTTATGACGATTATTATGATCCAACTACTGGTATGTATTATGACGGTGATCTACAATCTGCGATCACTTTCCCGGTTCAGCTCAATTATATTTTTGGAAAGAATAATTCTCCACACAGTTTTGAAGTCGGAGGTGGTATAACATATGTGACAAAAAAACTGAACATTATGAATTTTGATTCTTATGGTAGTAATAATGAGGACCACAGAACACAATTGTTCGGAACATTTTCTTTCATGTATCGTCGTCAACCAGTCAATGGAGGATTTTCATGGCGGGTTGGATTCACACCTCTCGTGGGAAGTGGTTATATCCAGGCTTTTGCCGCAGCAAGTGTTGGATATAATTTCTAAAGTTTTCTGTATATAATCGGTTCGCTTTTCTAATAAATTCTTACAGTTATCCTGAGTTTATTTAAAGTCTTGTTTCTTCATTCGAATCTCTATTAAACTTATACGGGACTGGCATCATTTTTATTTTATAAAAAATGATCAACCAGTTATACTATGCCATCTTCAGTTGTTGCTGCAATAAGATATGATGCTACTACATCAACACTCCGGGTGATCTATGTTTCCGGCAGTGTATATGATTATAAACAGGTGCCGGAAAAAATTTATATGGATATGAGAACTGCTTCTTCAAAAGGTGAGTTCCTGAACAAACATATAAAACCTAATTACGAATTTGAAAAGATCAAATAATCGGTCTTAACTAATAGCGCAGGATTCTTATCACTCATTACTCCCGCTATTTTTCAAAAACGGTTTGAGCAAATCAATCGGAACAGGGAAGATAGTTGTCGAATTATTTTCTGTAGCGATCTCCCGCAGTGTTTGCAGATAACGAAGTGTTAAAGCGCTGGGCTCACCGGCAAGAATTTTTGCCGCATCAGCTAATCGTTGCGATGCCTGGAATTCTCCTTCAGCGGCAATTACTTTTGAACGTCGTTCTCTTTCCGCCTCAGCTTGCTTAGCCATGGCTCTTTGCATTTCCTGCGGCAGGTCAATTTGTTTTACTTCTACATTCGTAACTTTTACACCCCAGGGATCTGTTTGTGAATCGATGATCTGTTGTAACCTGTGATTTATCTTTTCCCTTTGTGAAAGCAGGTCATCAAGTTCCGATTGTCCCAGTACACTACGTAATGTAGTTTGTGAAATTTGTGAAGTAGCTGCTAAGAAATTTTCTACTTGTACAATGGCTTTCTGTGGTTCTACTACCCGAAAGTATACAACGGCATTTACTTTAATAGAAACATTATCCGATGTGATAATATCCTGAGGCGGTACATCAAGCACGATAGTTCGGAGACTTACTTTAACCATTTTATCAATTACAGGTATTAGAAAGATAAGCCCCGGACCCTTAATGCCATTGCCGCCAATCAAACGTCCCAGGCGGAAAATAACTCCCCGTTCATATTCACGCAATATTTTTATAGCGCTGAACAATATGATCACAACAAATAAAATAATGACTACTGTAATGGTGGGGAACTGTTCCATAATTTCTTTTTTAACTGTTATTTATTTTTTCTACAAAAAGCTTTAAGTTCTTCATTTCTCTTATTCTTACTTTTTCTCCTTTATCAATTGTACCAACCAGTGATTCTGCATTCCATATTTCTCCCTGTACTTTTATAATGCCGGTTGGTGATAATGTTTCCATCACTTCACCAATTTCTCCTACTAATCCTTCAATACCAGTTACCACTTTGCGTCGCTGTGCCCTGATGCCAAAACCGACAACAAACAAAAAGAAAAGTGCAGAGACGATCGTTGCTCCAATTATAACACCTCGTGAAATTTTTACCATTTCCAGCGAAGAATTGGATCTAATCAACATCATAGAACCAAGTAGCAGGGAGATCACGCCACCTATGGCAAGCAATCCATGACTCACAATTTTTATTTCCAGCAGAAATAGTATGACAGCAAAAATGATCAATGCAAGCCCTGCATAATTAATAGGCAATGTGTGCATCGAATACAAGGCGAGTATCAATGCAATGACTCCAACAATGCCGGGGAGTATAGCCCCAGGACTATATAACTCAAACATGAGCCCATATAATCCCAGCAGAAATAAGATATATGCAATATTAGGATCGCTGATAATATTGAGGATCTTTTCCCATGCACTCATCTTATGTTCTTTCACAATTGCAGATGCTGTATGCAATATTTTAGGGCCTGAACTAAGTTCTACTATTTTACCATCAATCTTTGCCAGCAGGTCTGTTTCGCTTTTAGCAATTATATCAATTGCGGAATCTTCGAGTGCTTCGGTTTCTGAATAAGAAAAACTTTTACGAACTGCATTTTCAGCCCATTCTATATTATGGTGTCTTTTTTCTGCAATCGATCTTATAAATGCGGCGGCATCATTGGTAACTTTTTCATTCATGGTACTGTCCATTTGGTTCTGTAGAGTTACCGGGTGGGCGGCGCCAATATTTGTACCCGGAGCCATAGCTGCAATATGAGCAGCTAGTGTAATAAAAACTCCGGCTGAACCTGCTTGAGCACCGCCTGGCGAAACATACACGATCACCGGCACAGGTGATCCCAGCATATCGCTTACGATCATTCTTGTTGATTTTAATAATCCACCGGGAGTATTAAGATGAATGATGATACATTCCGCTTTTTCACTGACCGCTTTTTCAATACCATTATGAATAAAATCTGCGGATGCAGGATTGATAGTACCATCAATCTTCATTGAGATCACCGTTTGTGCATCAATTACAAGTGGAAATAAAAAAAGAAAAAAACAATATAATAAAATACGCTTCATAAGAAGCCTGTCTCCGAACAGGCAGGCCGGTTGAAAGACCTTTTTGTAAGTTACTGAAATCAACGGATAATGAATAAATAAACAGGTTGTCATAAGCTATTATAAAAGCGCCGGGAAGTTTTCAACAATGAAAACTGCATTCTTCAAAAGATGAAAATCTAAATAAACCATATCAAACCAAATTGTGAATTTGAAAAGATCAGTTGATGAATTAATAGAAAAACTCGCAGTAGACTTACTATATATGCGTATGGAGAATTACTATTTTAAACATAAATATGGAGTTGACTAAGAACCTTTCCAAAAAATTATTAATTTGTATTTGTCGTAACCCACTATCCAATAAAAAGCTATGGAACTAAGCCAACACCGCCTGCACCACCTGCTGAGTAAATTAAAAACTCCCCGAGTAAGCAGACCTAATGTTTTTCTGAAACAGAACCTGATCTCATTATTGCAACAGATCAAAACACTCGGTTATAAAGAAACAATGGAGGAATATGAATTGCGCAAACTGGGAATCTTTAATCAACTGAATTTTTTCCAGCTGCTCTCAGGGGTATTTATTTTTTTTACTTGCATTTTTTATAATCAAAAATTTTCCAGTTGGATCTTTATATTAGGCTGCCTTCCTCTGCTTGTTAGCTTTCTTGTCTTGTACCTGAACAGCCAGTATAAACACAAACAAGCTCTCATCGCTTATTTTATTCTGCATCCTCTTGCTGCCAGTTTTATTTTTATGAATGGCATGCATCTCGGTATTGACCTTTATTTTATATTATATGGTATCCTGGCTGTTTTCTTTTTGAAGGACCTTGCCTTTATGGTCTTTACGATAGCTTTTTCAATGGTCAATTTTTTTGTTCTGTCTGTAGTGTTAGATCAATTTCTTTATCAACTCGAACGGATAAATGAATTCCTGTATCTCGTTAATGAAGGGATCTCCATCGTATTTATTTTCTATGGATTATATCTTGTCAAAAATGAAAATACTATTTACCAGTTTCGCATTCTTGTCAAAAACAGGAACCTGCACCAAAAAAATATACAGATACAGTTGCAATCAGAAAAAATAAAAAAAGATGCGAGCCTGCTTGAAAAGCAAACAGAAGAATTAACTGAATTAAATGCATTAAAAAATAAATTATTCGGTATTATTTCCCATGACCTGAAAGCACCCATGTATGCCTTGCGAAATTTCTTTAGTGAAGTACAACAAAATAATATGACGCCCAGGGAATTAAAAAATATGATCCCTGCAGTCGTCAGTGATCTGACTTATACTACCAGCTTAATGGATAATTTGCTTCAATGGTCAAAAGCTCAAATGCAATCCAATGCTGTTTATCCGCAGCGGGTCGATATTGGTAAGTCAATAGAAGAAACATTGCAGTTGTTGCGCAGGCAATCAGAAATGAAACGGATCAGAATTGAAAGCGAGAACAGCGAAGGTGTCTTTGGTTTTATGGATAAGGATATGCTAAATCTCGTGTTGCGCAACCTGATCTCAAATGCAATAAAGTTTACACCTGAAAAAGGAACCATAAAGATTGGGGTCCATGAAAATTGTACACTTGTTGAAGTATTTGTGCAGGATACCGGAACTGGTATCAGTCCTGAAGCCCTGAAAAAAATCAGCAGCAATGATTTTTATTCAACGAAAGGAACGGCAAATGAATCAGGTACCGGGCTGGGATTAAAACTTTGTAAAGAATTCATGGTAAGAAATGGAGGTCAGCTTTATATTGAAAGTAAGCCAGGTAAAGGAAGTATTTTTTCTTTCTCATTGCCAAAAGCAAGTTGATAAATTGAATAAGTGGCTACATTAAGGACTGTCGCAAAAAAAATCTTCTCTGGTAATTCCAAATAACTCCGGATGATTTTCTTTTAACAGGTTTGGTCTCTCAAAAAATTTCCTCACAATACAGCAAGGAATTTAGCCTCGCTAATTGCTTTACAAGGATCAATGTCTGACTTATCATTTCGATCAATCTTATTTAAGTAAAAACGAATTTGAAAACATGAAGTATACTAATTTTAGGTTCAAATGAAGATCGCTACCTATAATGTGAATGGTGTTAATGGACGCCTGCCTGTATTACTTCGTTGGTTAAATGAATCGAAACCTGATATTGTGTGCTTACAAGAGTTGAAAGCGCCAAATGAAAAATTTCCTTTGCAGGCAATCAATGATGCAGGCTATGCGGCTAAATGGCATGGACAAAAAAGTTGGAATGGGGTTGCTATCCTTTCAAGAGTGGGAGAAATTCAGGAATTAAGACGGGTGCTACCCGGTGATCCTGAGGATAGTCACAGCCGATATATCGAAGCAATTGTAAATAATATAGTCATTGGATGTCTTTATCTTCCCAACGGAAATCCCTGGCCTGGTCCGAAATTCGAGTATAAGCAGAAATGGTTTAAAAGATTGACCATCCACGCAAAAAAATTATTGACCCAAAAGATCCCTGTAACATTGATCGGTGATTTTAATGTAATGCCAACCGAGCTGGATGTATATAAACCGGAACGATGGGTAAATGATGCATTGTTCAGAATAGAAATTCGTGATGCGTATAAAAAATTAGTTGAGCAGGGGTGGACAGATGCAATTCGAAAACTTTATCCTAAAGAAAGGATCTATACGTTCTGGGATTATTTTCGAAATGCTTATCAGCGTGACGCCGGTCTTCGGATAGATCATTTTTTATTAAGCCCTCAATTAAAACGTAAACTTGTAAATGCAGGCGTTGATAAACATGTAAGAGGATGGGAGAAAACAAGTGATCATGCGCCTGTATGGATCGAGCTAAAGGATAAATAGATGTGCAATTTTAGTTATCCCTTCTCCGGGAAACTAAGTTTGTTATTAACTTCAGGCAAACAAAAAATATGCACCACCTGGCAATATGTTTTATACTGTTATTGGCATCCTGCACAGCTCCTAAAAATATTATTAGTTATACGTCACGTACCATACCTATATATACAGTAGACCCACTTCCACAAAAAATTATTTTGCTCAATAATTATGATGTTGCAGCTAAGAAATTCCGTGATAATAAAGAAGAATTATTCCTTCAGCTTATTGATACGATGATGTACTGGGCTGCCGAAAGGATTCATAATAATGCAGGAATAAAAACAGAAGCGATCAGGGGTTATACACCAGCAAACGGTGACAGTACAATTTTTAGATTGATAGCCGACCATAAAGCCACGCATGCTATTGCTGTTTACAATTTTGACGTTTCATTCGAACAAACAAGGGTAGATGTAACAAAAGATAATAGTGGAAGTAAAAGCAGGGAAGCTTATTATGATATTGTAGCCGATGTAAGTTATTCGTTGTATGCACAAGGTTCGCTGATCAAACAAAGGGATATTCATCAATCCCGGTTCCATTCTTCCCGGTCAGTTGCAAGTGGATTACTGGCTGCAGGTCCCAATATAGTTGTAAAGAAAGATGATGCCTACCGCATTGTAATGGAGATCTGGCAGCAGTATCTGAATTATTTTTTTCCCGGTGAAAAGATGCGGAGCCGCCCGGTCTTTATTAATAAAGGATTTGAAGCGGTGGGACAGGCTATTTCCAGGCAGGATTATGAAGCAGCCCTTACAGAAAGTTTGCGGTTTATTGACGATCCCGATAAAACAAAAGCTGCTAAATCATGTTATAACTGTGCTGTGTTTTTTGAAAGGAAAAATCAACCAGAGGAAGCAAAAAAATATCTGCGACAATCATTTTCTTTTGCTACACTGAATGAAGCAAAACAAATGTGGAATGATTTTGAATAAGCAGTGGTCTTTCCAGATTAATAGAAAAAATCTTTCCTAAATTCATCTAATGAAAAGGTTCGTCTTGTTTTATTTTTTATTCCTTGCTTTTACGGTTAACTCCCAAACAGTTGCTATAAATTTTGATAAGACTTCTCCGCAACAACGTTATGCAGTGCTTCGGATAGAAAAGGCTTTAGAAGAAAAAGGATATAAATTATCGGGGATGCCTGCAAATATTAAAATCGATCTTTCACTGCAGGCTAGTCTTGGTTCCGAATCCTTTTCAATAAAAAAAGAAAAACAAACAATTAGCATCATCGGTGGTGATGAAAGGGGATTGATCTACGGTTGTCTTTCATTGGTAGAAGATATTGGTAACGGTATTTCTCTAAACAACTGCAAAACAAAAAATGAAAAACCATTTCTTGCTTTTCGTGCTATCAAGTATGATCTTCCATGGGATACTTACCGTCATAGCTATGCACTGGAATTGCATGATCAAACCTGCAGCGATACCAGTTATTGGAAAGCTTTTCTCGATATGATGGTAGTAAATCGTTTCAATACACTTACACTCTGGAATCTTCATCCGTATACTTTTTTAATAAAGCCAAAGAATTTTCCCGAAGCAAGTCCATGGAATGAAGCAGAGATGAAGCTGTGGCAGCAACTTTTTCATTCGATCATCAACATGGCAACTGAAAGAGCAATTGAAACTTACATTATTCCTTTCAACATTTTTGTTACTCCTGAATTTGCGAAAGCGCATAATGTGGCGATGGATAATTTAACACATGAATATTTTGTAAACGGAGATACATCAGAAATTATTAAAAGATATACTCGTGAATGCGTCACGCAAATGTTGGAAGAATATCCTGGGCTTACGGGTATGGGACTAACATTGGGAGAAGGCATGGGTGGTATGACGCCGCCGCAACGGGAGGAATGGATGAGACAAACCATTATTGAAGGAATGCGATTGGCAAAACGAAAATCAAAACTCATTCATCGTATTCCTTTTTCAAGTACTACTGGTTCATTGGGAATTACGAGTATTGAAACCGAACAACTGACAAGACGGGGGATAGAAAAAGAAGCTGAAATGGGGTTTACCGAAGGACCAATTTGGGCGGATCTAAAATTCAACTGGTCACATGCACATTCTACTACCAGACTTATCAAAGTGCATGGCGGAAAATTATATGATACTTATTTCAAACCTGAACCAACTGCGTATAAAATTGTATGGACTGCCCGCAATGAAGATTTCTTTTGTCTGCGTTGGGGTGTACCTTCTTTTGTACGCAATCACATCATTCAAAACAAAAGATCTTATTCCGGAGGTTATATTATTGGTTCTGAAACATACATTCCGGCTAAAGATTATTTTACCATAGACATGGTTGATCTTTCATGGAAATATGCATTCGAAAGACAATGGCTGTTTTATAAACTCTGGGGAACGTTACTGTATGATCCAGATATTCCTGATGATACATTTAAAAAAGAGTTTACGCGGCGATATGGAAAAGCTGGTGAACAATTATTGACAGCCTCTTCATTAGCCGGCAATACACCATTGCAATTAGCTTCTTATTTTGATTGTGGCTGGGATTTTACCTTGTACAGTGAAGGCATGATGGCGTTGGATAATACAACCAAACGGGTAGATTATATTTCTGTAGATCGTCTTATCAAACAGCCGCCATTAGATACAAATTATATTTCAATAGCTGAATATGTAAAGCGAACTGAGTCTAAAACGATCTTTGATAAGAAGGCAGTCACTCCACCAATGCTTGCAGAGATGCTGGGGAAAGACTGTAACAATGCATTAAAACTTGTGAGTAAAATAAATGCATCAGTTGATAAAGCCTTGCTTTATGAAGTAGCTGATATAAAAGCATGGTCCTATCTTGGTCTGCACCTTGCTGAAAAAATAAAAGGAGGTATAGCTTTGCAAACTTATCGAACCCGTGGTGGGGAAATCAATAAGCAGGATGCGATAAAGCATTTACAAATGGCATTGACCTATTGGGATAACATCGTTAGCATTACAAAACCATTATATAAAAACATGCCGCTGGTACATTTAAGTCAGCAGGGAGGTAAAGAAAGTAATGAAAATTTTTATCTCACTTTTCATTGGGAAGGGATCCGGCCGGATGTAGCAAAGGACATTGAAATGGCGCAAAAGGCTCAGCCAAACAAGCAATAGATCATTCTCTAAATATGAAGAAGACGAGTTTTAATATTGGTTTTTTGTTTTGTGCAGCGATAATGGTTGCGTCCTCCTATTTCTTAAGACCTAAAGCAAAACCGGTGATCATTGGTTATGTGGGTGGCTTCCGCGGATTGATTGCAACAGATTCTATTGATGTGTGGCGGCTTTCACATATTAACTATGCATTTGTTGATATTAAGGATAATCGTGCATGGCTGCACAATGAAGCGACAGATACAGTGAACCTGCGAAAATTAAGTGAGTTAAAAAAAATAAACCCTGATCTTAAAATATTGATATCAATAGGAGGGTGGACCTGGAGTAAAAATTTTTCTGATGCAACACTTACTGACACTTCCACAAGAAACTTTGCTTTAAGTGCAGTGGATATTGTTTCAAAATATAATTTAGATGGCATCGATATAGATTGGGAATATCCTGGAATGATCGGAGACAGCAATGTGTACCGGCCCGAAGACAAACAACATTATACAACTCTGTTTAAAGAGTTGAGGGATGGACTTAATAGTCTTAGTCTCGCAACACGGATGAAATATTATGTAACAACTGCCGTTGGCGGATCACAAAGTTATATTGATCATACAGAAATGGATAAAGTGCAACAGTATACCGATTACATAAATATTATGAGCTATGATTATGCGGGAGGATGGGATGCTATCTCAGGCCACCATACTAATTTGTATATTTCTTCAGGTGACAGCAATCAATATTCTGCACACCGATCGATACAGGCATTTATAGCAGCAGGAGTACCGGCTGCTAAAATTGTTATAGGTATGGCTTTCTATGGTAAAGGCTGGCAAATGGAATCGACTGATAATAATGGCTTATACAGGAAGGCAGTCAAGTCTGCACGTGGTGGTGGATATACTTATTTAAAAGATAGTCTTGTTAATAAGAATGGCTATAAAGAGTACTGGGATGCCAAAGCGAAAGCTCCTTATCTTTTCAATGCAGAGAAAAAAATATTTATCTCATACGATAATGAACGTTCTGTAAAACAAAAGTGCAAATATGTAAAGCAACATCATCTTGCAGGTGCTATGTTTTGGGAATATAACAATGATAAAAAGGAATATCTTCTGAAAGTTGTTGCTGATAAGTTTAAGTATGTAAAAAAATAATTTAATCATTCAATGCATTGATCTGGAAAACGAGAATAAAAAAGCGGTCGCAATTTGCGACCGCCTCCGAAATCTAACGTAGAAAATAATAGTTGGTTATGGATCAAAAATTCTTTCCTTTTCCCTTCTCCTTTAGGAGAAGGTGGCCCGATGAAATCGGGACGGATGAGGTCTAATCAATACTCTTCAACGTTACATACTTCTGCAACTTATCATAATTAAATCCTTTTGATTTCATCTCCTTAATATATTCAGGAGTAACACCTGTTGCTTTTACGGAGATGATCTCATCCAGATCTATGTTTTTGAAACCAACAGTTTCAAAACTTTTAATATACTCAGGTGTAATACCCAATGATTTCAATGCGGTCACATTATCAAGATCTGTGACCTTATAACCGGCAGTTTCAAAACTTTTAATGAATTCAGGAGTGATACCCAATGCTCTGAATGCAACCAACTCTTCTGGTTTGATTTTATATCCAAGATCAGTAAATGATTTCATGAACTCAGGAGTAACGTTCTGAGATTTCATTCCAACAAATTCTTCAGGACTGATATCTTTAAAACCCATGTTATACCATCCCTTAATATATTCAGGAGTAACACCAACAGCTTTAAAAGATACTAATTCATCATGCGGAATATTGTTCATCCCAACTGCTTTGAAGGAATTGATATACTCAGGAGTTATATTCATTGCTTTATAACTAACAATATCATCCGCGTCATCATCTTTACCACCCTTATCGCCTTTGTCACCCTTATCTCCTTTCATTTCACGAACTGATTCGATATATTTTTTATCAATGCCCTGTGCTTTGAAAGTAACCAGCTGATCAGTTGTTACATTTTTATAACCCGCATCGCGGATCTCTTTTATATAAGCTGCATCAACATTCAATGCTTTTAAAGGGATCAGCTTTTCCATATCGAGATCTTTAAAACCCGAGTTTTTTATAGACTTGATATAAGCTGCATCGATCTTCATGGCAGCCATCGCAATGAGATTATCTTTTTCAATGTTTGTAAATCCTTCATTCTTCAGCATTGCCAGGTATTCTTTCTTAATATTAATAAAAAAGAAAGCCATCTGCTCATCCTCGTCAAGCGATTCTTTTAGCTCTTTGTTCATGTAATCAACATAGGCTTTATCAGCAACGAACTTATAAGTACCCATACCTGTATTACCTTCAAACTTGCCGGTCATTTCCATCTTACCGGCTTCACGGGAGATGTTGAATGTTCCAGCTGTTCCTTTTGGAAGTGTTCCAAGCTCTGACAATTTAAATGTGCTTCCATTATAAGAATGGTTAGAGTCAAAATCCTCATCGTCCATTTTTTTATCACTGAACCGAATGTTGATCTTGTCGTCTTTGATAATAGCGAACCAATAACCTTCAGTTTCCATTCCGTGATTTTTTACGGATTTTTCGGTCTTTCCGGCCTTTTGACTTTCCTGGCCATAGGCCATCGGCTCATTCAGCAGGCATGCTAAAAAAGCAAATACAGGCAACAGGAAAAAATATTTCCAGGCCGTGTGCAGGTTTGATCTTTTTTTGTTCATCATGGCTATACGTTTTTTAAGAATTGATTGGTTATAGTTTGTAGTTAAACTCAATGGGAAATGTGGTGCTGATACTTTCATAAGACTAAGCTGGTAACTCTGTTTATCAACTTTTTTTTGCTGCATCAGTTGATCGTCAGTTAAAAATACAAGATTACTTTCTATCTCGCGGCGATAGATCCAGGCAAATGGATTGAACCATTGAAAGATCAGCAGTAACTCGGCAATAATGATATCAAGCGTATGATTTTGACGGATATGAATTTTCTCATGGAGTAATATCTGGTTATACGTTTCCCACTCATATTTTTCGGGGTTAATAAAAATATTATTGCCAAAAGAACAAGGAGCTTTATCACCACTCACTTCCACGATCCGATAAGGGCCATCGATTATCACCGGGTTGCGATAGGCACGAACCAATAATAATACAAGCTGAAAAAGAAAGCTCACGCCAAACACGATTACCCCAAACCAATAGATCCAGAACATCCAAGTCATCAGTTGCGCAAAAGAAAATCCTGAATTTTCTGCTTTGACCGTACCAGTTTGCGTAGCATTGCTGGCGTCATTAGTATTCTTTGCATCCTGATTTACATTCGGTGGACTTTGTTGCACCTGTTCAGTTACGATCAATGACGGTTGCTGTATAACTGCACTCGTTGGCTTACGCAAAGAAAATTGTTGCGGCACGTGGACCAAAGGCAATGCAAAAGAAATAGCCAGGCAGGCGATCAGGAAAAAGCGGTTCACTTTATAAAAAGTTTCGCGGCGCAGCAATAGTTTATAAAAAGCCAGGCAGGCGAGCAGGATCACGGCGACATTGATGATATATGGCAGGTTCATGGTTTGTCTGTTTTTATCATGTGGAGAATTTCTTGCAATTCGTCTTCAGTAAGGTTTTGTTCTTT
>JBIOVR010000398.1:0-4308 GCA_044867875.1 Chitinophagaceae bacterium | reverse complement strand
ACATATACTCCTGTTCCAAAAAAGAAAAAGAAATTGCAGAGCAGTTGGGTGTTTAGTGTTTACAATGTTTATTGTCGCTATAATCCATATTTTATTTATTTCGATCAAACCGGCAGCCCTCTTAACGGTACATTAAAAGTAGAAGCAAGACAGGTTTCTCTTTTCCCGGTACTCCCTGCTGTTACGTGGAATTTTAAATTTTAGTTTATTAGCTGCATTGCTACTATTATGCTTTTGTTGTGTCACTCACTTGTACTTCTGGTTCATTATTCAACAATAAATGGATTAATTTTGAGTCAAGATGGGAATCATAACTCACGAGATAAAAGAATTTGTGAAACAAACAAAACTCGGTTTTGTTGCCACTGTTTGCCCTGATGGCACTCCTAACCTTTCTCCAAAAGGCACCACTACAGTTTGGGACGACGATCATTTGGTATTTGCCGACATTCATTCTCCGGGGACAGTTACTAATCTCCTCGTTAATCCATCTATTGAAATTAATATAGTAGATATTTTTTTAAGAAAAGGTTTTCGTTTCAAAGGAATTGGAAAAATTCTTTCAGAAGGAGAGTTGTTTGAAGAAATAGTCTCTTTTTATAAAGATGCTGGTTCAAAGCATACTATTAACAATATTGTTTTAGTAAAAGTGGAACGAGTCATTCAGATGCTTTCTCCCATTTATGATACAGATATTTTAGAAGAACAAGTAATAAAACGATGGAACGATTACTGGGGTGTTATTTATAAGAGAAAATAGGCTTTATTCATTTCTTTCATAGTTATGATCTTCATAAAATCGTTCTTCAAAAGTATATTTTGAAGGCTTACCATATTTTAAGATCACATAAGCCATATAGACCACGACAATAGGAGACAAAATAAACAGGGTAATAATTACCCAATTAGGAACATCAAGGTGTGGAGATGCATTGAAAAATAATAAATATAATGTTGCCAGGAATATTATAACTGCCGGTCTTTTCATTTACAAAAACTTTTCTACTGATAGTATTACAATTAATCTGCCAACTATTTTTGTTGTTGTGTTAAAGAAATGTTTTTCCAGCATTCTTTTTCTAGTGGCAAACAAATAATTTTTTCTGATTTAATCAGTTTGTTTTAGTCGCCGATAACCGGCAACTTTGAGGCAATAATTTTATAATGTTTGCCATATGATCAGGATAGGATTAATACGTGAAGGAAAAATTCCAGCCGACAACCGGGTGGCTTTGACACCGGCTCAATGTAAATGGATACACAGGAACAGTTCGGATGTTGAGATCATCGCTCAAAGTTCCTCTGTTCGTTGTTTTACTGACCGTGAATATGAAAATGCAGGTGTGAAGGTAAAAGATGATATCAGTGAATGTGATATTTTAATGGGAATAAAGGAAATTCCTGTTGAACAATTGTTGCCAGGAAAAACGTACTTATTTTTTTCTCATACCAAAAAGAAGCAACCGCATAATCAAAAGATGATGCAGGCAATTCTTGATAAAAAAATTACACTGATCGATTATGAATGCCTGGAACATGAAGATGGACAACGCATTATCGGTTTTGGTTTTTTTGCCGGTGTTGTGGGGGCACATAATGGTATGATGGCCTATGGTGACAGAACCGGTTTATATAAATTGGATCGTGTTTACAAACAAAGAAGTTTTCGTGAATTGATCCATACATATTTTGGGATTCGGTTACCCAATGTAAAAATTGCGGTCACGGGTTCGGGCCGTGTGGCGCATGGTATTCTTGAGATCATGAACCTGATGGGCATACATGAAGTGGAGCCAGATGATTATCTCGTAAGAAGATTTGCTTATCCTGTATATACGCAATTAAAAGGCGCTGACCTTTATGAGCGAATTGAAAATGGTAAATACAAGCGACTTGAATTTCATGAACACCCGGAATTGTATCGCTGTGATTTTTTGCCATATGCAGAACAAACCGACATTTTATTGAATGGTGTGTATTGGGATAAAACTGTGCCAAGACTTTTTGAAAAAGAAAATGTGCAAGCTGATACTTTTATCATCAGAACGATCGCTGATATTACAGATGATAAAGGCGGCTCCGTTCCAATCAATCTCGGAGATCAAACAATTGAAGAACCGGTTTATGGAATTGACAGAACAACATTAGAAAAAACGAAACCTTATTTACCCAATTCAATCGATATAATGGCAGTGGGAAACTTGCCTAATGAGCTACCAAGAGATGCATCAAGATATTTTGGTGAGCAGTTAATAAAGCATGTGCTTGAAAACCTAGTGGGAGAAGGTTCAGCTATCATCGAGAGAGCAACAATGGTTAGAGATGGAAAACTGACACCTCATTATGAATATTTAAAAGAGTATGCTTCCGGAAATTAATAATTGTCAGAGATGCAGGTAATAGTCTTTTAGAAGAATTACAAATTCGTTTGTATACTGTTGTTTATCATCCCAGATCGATAATTCATCGAATTCAGTTTCCTTTTCTTCTGCATTCAAACTTCCTTTTATAAAGACCCGGAAGTAATCATGTTTTACTGATTGACGAACAAGGATCATTTTTGTAATATGCAATTGTTGATCTTTTAAAAGTTTTTTTATCTCCTCATTTCTTTTATAAGGAAGCAATAAAAAAAATGAACCTCTTTTAGTGAGGTTTTCTTTTATGATCACTAACAATTCTTTTAATGTTAGATTTTCACTATGATGCGCTACATTTTTCGAATCAGTTGCTGATCGTATTTCGTTTTCATAAAAAGGAGGATTACTGATAATAAGATCAAATTCTTTTTCAAAAGAAAACGCTTTTACATCGTCCTGGACAATGTTTATTTGTTCTTTCCATGGTGATGATCCTGCGTTGATCTTTGCTTGTTCTGCAGCATCCTTATCAATTTCTATCGCGTCGATCTTTATTTCTGGATTTTTTTGGGCAAGCATAATTGATAACAAGCCAGTGCCAGTACCAATATCAAGAACACTTTTAATTTTTGACTTTTCACTTTTGACTTTGTTCACGACCCATGCACCAAATAAACAAGCATCCGTTGTCACCTTCATCGCACATCGATCCTGGTGAATTGTAAATTGTTTGAATTGGAAATAAGAATTAGGCATTAGACAATTGATTCTAGATACTAGTAAAAATACAGAATCCTTAATCTGGTATCCAGCATCCGGTCATCACCATTCAGCCCTTGCAGAAGCACTCACTGTAAGATCACTGAATTGTTCTTCAAGGAATTTATAATAAGCGGTAATTGCGATCATGCCGGCATTATCAGTGCAATATTCGAAAGCAGGAATAAAGGTGTTCCAATTATTTTTTTTGCCTATTTCTTCAAGTTCTTTTCTCAAGCCACTATTTGCCGAAACGCCACCGGCAATGCAAATATCTTTTATCCCGGTTTCAATGGAAGCCTTTTTGAGTTTGTTGAGTAGTATAGAAACGATCCTTTGTTGTATTGATGCACAGAGATCATTCAAATTCTCCTTTATGAATTTATTTTTTTCATCTTCAGTAGCCAGGAACTGTTCTTTATAAATATGACTCTTCCCTGCATTCTGCAAAAAATGAAGGATAGAAGTTTTTAGTCCGCTGAAACTAAAATCAAGACCGGGTATTTGCGGCTCAGGAAATTGAAAGCGATTTGCATCACCATCTTTTGCATATTTATCGATCAGCGGCCCCCCAGGGTAGGGAAGTCCCAACAATTTTGCAGTTTTATCGAATGCTTCGCCTGCTGCATCATCAATTGTTTCGCCGATCACTTTCATTTTAGTGGGAGATTCACATAATACGATCTGTGTATGACCGCCGCTTACAGTCAAACATAAAAAAGGAAAATTCGGTTTTGGATCATCAATAAGGTTAGCCAGCACATGTGCTTGCATATGATGTACAGCGATCAATGGTTTATTCAATGATAACGCCAATGATTTTGCAAACTGCGATCCTATTAAAAGAGAACCGATGAGTCCGGGTGATTGTGTAAAAGCTATTGCATCAATATTGCTGATATTGCATCCAGCTTTTTTTATTGCTGCATCTACTACGGGAATAATATTTTGAATATGAGCCCTGCTTGCTAATTCGGGCACTACGCCACCATATTGCTCATGCGCTTTTTGTCCGGCGATGATGTTTGATAGAATTTTTCCATCACGGCAGATTGCCGCTGACGTTTCATCACATGATGATTCTATTGCTAAGATGGAAATACTCATCAAAAGATTTATTTAGAACGGATCGCTACCACGGGATTCAATCTCGCCGCAATTATTGCAGGTATGATACCTGCAAGTACGC
>JBIOVR010000397.1:0-6071 GCA_044867875.1 Chitinophagaceae bacterium | reverse complement strand
TGGGAACTGATAAGCCTATTATCTATGAAAAGATCGATGAAGAAAGAGTAAATGAAATAGATTATCTAGGTTTTTATTTTGACCAAGGCTACCGAAGTTTGATATTAGCGCCGTTGAAACATAACGGAGACTTGTGGGGTATACTTGAGATCGGTTCAGATCATGAAGGAAAACTTAATTATAAGCACATTGGAAGGCTTGATGTTGCGATCCCACTGTTTACCCGTGCAATTGAAAAAAGCGCTGAGTCTTTGGACAACCAGATAGATAAAGTAATTAAAGAACAATTTACTGCAGTACAACCATCAGTGGAATGGAAATTCACTGAGGCCGCCTATAATTATATCATACAAAAACAACAAGGTAAAGATCCAAAGCCTGAAAGAATAGCATTTGAATCTGTTTATCCTTTATATGGTGCTATAGATATTCGCAATTCATCAGTAGAAAGATCGCAATCGATCCAGCTTGATTTTATAGAACAATTACAAATGGCAGCATCGGTTATTAAAAAAGCACAGGCCGCTATGCCATTCCCTTTATTGCAGGAAGTGCAATTTAAGATCGATAAGCATATTTCTGCTGCAAGTGATGTATTGCTGAGCGATGAGGAAACAACCATTCATGATTTTTTACAAAACCAGGTGACTTCAATTTTCAAGCACCTGAAAGGAACAGCACCAACGATACAAAAAGATATTGATGCCTATTTCGCTGCGCTTGATAAAAACATCGGGATGATCTATCATCACCGGAAGGAATTTGAAGAAAGCATTGCGAAAATAAATGAACAGGTGAGCCGGTTCGTTGATCGGGAACAAACCTCTGTACAACAGATCTTCCCTCATTATTTTGAACGTTATGTAACAGATGGTGTTGAATTCAATATTTACATTGGTCAGACACTTTCTCCCCGGAAAAAATTTGATGAGCTTTATCTGCGTAATATGAAGATGTGGCAATTGACCACATTGGCGAAAGCCTCACGTCTTACCCATGAATTGTGTAAGCAATTGAGCCACCCCATGAAAACAACACAATTGATCCTTGCACACAGCACACCGATCTCAATAAGTTTCAGGGCTGACGAAAGAAAATTTGATGTGGATGGCGCCGGCAATATTCGGTACGAGATAATTAAAAAGAGAATTGATAAGGTTCATATAAAAGATACGAATGAAAGATTTACTCAACCCGGTAAGATCTCCATTGTATACAGTCAGCCAAAAGATGCTGAAGAATATGCGGAGTACATCGAGTTTTTACAAAATCAAAAATTATTAAAACCCGGCATCGAGCATCATGATCTTGAAGAGTTACAGGGTGTAGTGGGACTAAGAGGATTAAGAGTTGATGTTCAGTATGAAGATGATAATACCGCTCAAAATCCGCAACTTTCATCTATGACCGACGAACAGTTACTAAAAGGAAAATAATTTCGACTTCTAATAACCGACCCTGCCTAAATTATTTGCCATTTCTTTCCTGGCAAAAGAAATAATTATGAGTGCAATACCTCCCAGTAACATCTGTACTCCGATAAAAAGGCTAGCGCCGGCACCAGTGCCAAGATTAAAGATCAACACAACGGCAGCGAATATGCATATAAGTCCGGCAATAACAGTGGTCCATCGGAAAGGTTGATGCTTTTTAAATATTAATCCTGATTCAATAAAATGCAAACCCAGGAACACCATCCATAAGCCGAAAAGAATTGTTATCATCCTCGTGGTAGCGAATAGATGCATCAGCATTAATATTCCAAGAACAAATGTGATCAGGCTCCATACAAGACTCCCGATTTCCCTTGCATCACGATCTGCAAAAAGCCAGGAAATTATTCCCACAATACCGGTAAAGAAAATTAATACGCCGATCCAAACAGAGATCCCCTTTAAAGCATTAAGAGGATTATTTAAAACATAGATGCTCATGATGATCAATGCAATTCCCTGTATCATCGCAACCCACCATGGACGTATTACTGGTTTTGGCATAATTAATTTTTTAGCAATTAAAAAATAGATTGCTGCATAAAAGAGGAGTGCAAGGCATTATACTAATCAGGGTATTAACAAGTTAAGAAAACTATATGGAATTAGTAAAATAATTATTCTTCTAAACTCATCTTAAAAATTGCATTTTATTTTTTCAACAATTTCGCCTTGCTTAATTGTTTCATCAATGTGGATACATAAGTCCTGCTGAAACTGGGTAAAGAAGACGGGTTAAATATTTCTGACTGAACCGCAAACATTTTTTCTTGTGAAGCTTTATCAAATAAATTACTCTGCATTATATAGGTCTTGTCAGTTGAATAATATCCGGTAGTAGTCAAAGTGGAGTAATAATGTGTGTAATAGCCAAAAAAAGTTCCGGCCCATGAATAATCAGACCGCATTGTATACTGGGTACCCCCGGAAGTATATCCTACATCTTCATTCTTATCTAATAAAGAGGCCAGGAAAACAGCATCACAATCGCTTGCTTTTATCTTTTCAATAAGAGCATCTACGGCAGGAGGTTTAGGATCTTTTAGATCTGCAGGTAATACTTCATAACTTTTTATTGCTTTATGACCTCTTGAAATGATCGTGGCTGCTATCTCATTTTCCAATCTCACTCTTGCTTCAATATCAGCAGTCATGACTATAACAAAAAAATTGCTATAAGATTTCCCCTGTATCTTTTCTTTGTTTACCCATACTCCTGGAGTTTCTTTAGAGGAAGCACAGGCTGCAAGAGTGATCACGAGGACGGTCAATGATAAAAAATGATTTCTTTTCATTCTTATTTTTTTTGATTGATTTTTAAAATTTGAACAGACTTTGAAAATAATATTTGTTTTTTAGCTGTTCCTATGTTTGATGGTTAATGCTCAATTGACGGTTGATTCAACTAAGTTAGAACACTTCATTCAATCCAAAGAAGAAGCCGCTCGATTTATGACTTCCTCTTGCATAGTCAATACATATTGTTGATCTGCTTTCTTTGTTAAAAAGAATTCTTAGTCCGCCTCCCCCTGCGGTTGCCCAATATTGAAATAACTTTTTTGAACCATCATCAGAAGCAGATTGCATATTCACAAAAGCAACGCCACTTAATAATTTATTTTTTGTGATCGGGAAACGCCACTCAGCCTCAAAATCCGCATATTCCGGTCCTTTGAACCGGCCCATTGTGTAAGCCCGGCCACTTCTTCCATATGTATCATAGCCAGTCGCTGGCAATTCAAGATAAGGAACAGAACCATCAAGCGTATAAGAAGCCCAGTGCCACAGCGCTAAAACATGTTCCGGGTTTTTTTTGCTCAGGCTAAAATATTTTCTGAGATCATACTGCAATTGTATTGAGTTCTTAGTACTTCCCATCCACTCCTGGTTAAAGCGCAAATTGAAATCTGCATATATACCACCATAAGAACGGATGGGATGTTCTCTTGTATTATATTGAAAGGATAGAAAAAAACCATTTGCAGAATATTTACTGGAATCGAAACCATTTCTCTGGCTATAACGCAAATGCGGTGAGCTGGAGTAAGATTCAAGTTGCTGATCATGGATATTATTACGAACATCGAAACTAATTCCTCCGCCTGCAAACCAATTCGAACTGATCTTTCGATAAACTTTTTCGGAAAGCCGGATAAACCGAAATCTTATTAGATCTGCGCTGTCACCATCGGTTATATAATCTTTATTTCCTGTACCTATACCATAATCGTTTATTAAGAATTTTGAAAGTTGCCAGTTCCCCTGAAAATTCCACTTATTAGCATTTGTAAAAACATTGTGACGAGCCTGGGCCGTAACTACACCTCGTGAAGTATAGATCGCTTCAAGTCCGAAAGCCGAGAGATCCGTATTTTCTTTTTCTCCATATTGTTTTACGGCAGAGAGTTTGGCGCCTAATACAACTCCAAAACTTGGGTTATATCCTATTGATGGCAAGATGGAAATTGTCGATGGCTTTTTAACCTTTGTGCTATCCTTTTCTTTATTAAATATCTTTCTTATAACATCACCAACATCCTGCATGGGGACCAAATTGCTTTGCACAGCTGTTTGTTGTGAATGGACAGAAGCAGAAAAAAAACTTTGAAAGAAAATGATCGCAAAACAAAAAATAAAATATTTTTTATTTAACACAGAGATTTTTTGTTTTTTCTTCATGAGGAAATTCGATCTTTAAAATTAATTCAAATAAAAAAGCTGCAACATCCTGTCACAGCTTTTATTAAAATAAACTCATTTGCGTGAATAAATTTATTGAGGTACGGTTGTTGGCGGTGGTGGTGATGTTTTAGATCCACCAAGTGCAAAGGTCAAACCGCCACCAAGGCCAAATTGATACATTGAAGAATATGTGCTGACACCAACTCCACCTCCTCCTGTACCAAAATATAATCCACCACCAGCTCCCTGCACAGCTGACAATACCTGTCCCTGTAATTTAATTCCCACTCTTTCCGATGCCCAAATATTTGCGCCAAGCCTGAAGCCCCACGCAAATTTGGTAGCACTGTTTTCATTTCCGTTATCAGGATTATCAACATTAATGAAAGCTGCGCCGAGCATAAAACCGCCAAATCCTTCCACTTTACTTCCGGGTTTTCTCATATAACGATTGCCCGCAAGCAATAGCCAATTAAAGCCCACATCAAAATTCGTTGTTTTTACTCCTCCTATACCAGGATACGCATATGTAGTTCGAGCGGTGGTTTGTTGATTTAAATAAATAAGTTCAATTCCGCTCGACTGGTGCGGCATATATTCAAGACCAACACCCCATTGCAAACCTCCTTTGAATTTTCCCTCATAATAATTGCTGTTATCATAATAGGAATCGAACTGGTCATCGAACACATACACTGCATAGCCATTTAATCGTGTATGCTGTGCAGAAGCGTTAATAAAAAAGAATACTAATAAAATTGAAAGAATAGGTTTCATGTTTTTGTTTTTTAATGGTTAATTTATTTTTGTTTTTTTCTTTCTTTATCAAATTGTGCAAATAGCATCTCTGTATATTCCTTACTAGATTTCTCAATACCCGATGGATTGTCTGCTTTTGACTGAACAGACCAGATTATTTGCTGCGTCTCTGCATCATAGGCATTCGCTTCAATAAAATAAGTTTTGTCTGTTTGCCAATAACCGGGGCTATATATAGTAGGCTGCCAGTAATTATAATATCCATAGAACCCTGTCCCATAAGCACCATAAGAACCATAAGGCCCATAGCCGGCGTACGGGTGATAACCATAACCCACACTTACAGACACCGCACCAGGCTGATAATAGGTTTCACTTTTTTGATCGATCACCGCAATAGATAATATCACATCGCAACCCTTGTCACGAATTAATTTCAGTGCAAGATCTCTGTCACGCATATTCTCCTTATTAAAATTCGGAGGAAAAATTTCATAACCCTTCACTACATTAAATCCTCTTGCCTTTGCAGCAGCTCCCAGGTCAGCTTCAAGAGCATACTTTACAGGGTTATTTTGTATTAGGGCAGCCACAAAAACAGTAGTATATTTTTTTGCAGGCCGGTCGGGATTCACCCATGAGGTTGTGATCTTTTGAGATGGACCGCATGCAAAAAGAATCACCGTCAAAACAACTAAAATGGAAAAAATATATTTATTCATAAAAATTTTCGTTGATCATTTATAATTTTTCGTCCTTACTATAAAAGGCACCTTCACTTTTTCCATATTTCCTTATAATCTTTATCATTTTACTTACCGGCATATCCAGCTTTTTTAATTTTGATTCAAGTACCAGTTTCATCTCCCCAGATCTAGCATCCGGTGGTTCGGGAAAAAAGATCATACAAAGACCATTTGGCTGCTGATCCACAAGAACGCCCATCTTCCAATCACCATCTTCGTCTATCAAAACTGGTTGCCATTCAGCTGCTGCTTCACGTACCATTCCGCTTGTTTGGGCTTTTATCATTGAATACCCGGGAATAAACACCAGTATCTTGTCCTCCAACTTTGTGATCAACCATTTTACTCTTTTTTGTTCAATGAGCATCCCTGCCAGGTAACAGATAAATAA
>JBIOVR010000396.1:0-25725 GCA_044867875.1 Chitinophagaceae bacterium | reverse complement strand
CCAATGAAGCCATGCAAAATGCCGATCTTAAACAGCAATATTATTCTTCTGATATTATCAGTTTGCTGATGGATATTCCGGGAGTGAAGAATATCCGCAATTTCCAGTTTTCAATTTCAAAGAATGGAGTTGTAAAAAAAATAAATGATAATTGGAAAATAAAAGTGACACCTAATCATAAACTAAAACTGGATCGTGAAAAATGCAAGCTGCTTTATTTCAAAAATAATTTGCCATTAAATGCTCTGTTCCGTGAATCCATCAACAAGCTCAGGTTGCAACAGGCACTGCAAACACATTTAAAATATAAAGACCCTGCCGATGCCATTGAATTACCTGCTGGGAAATACAGGAGTCTTGAAAAGCATTATACTATTCTCAATGAGTTTCCGATGGTATATGGTTTAGGCGAAAAGGATCTTCCTAAAGAGGTACCAACTCAACGAAAAGCAAGAGTAAAACAATTAGAAGCTTATCTTACTTTCTTTGATCAATTGCTTGCGGATTACTTCAGCCAGTTGCTGCATGTAAAAGATATGTTGTCGTGGAAAACTGATGTAAAGCAAACTTACTTCACACAATACTTTTATTCGGACAATGATGCCGAACAATTATTCTGGCAAAAGGAATTTCTTGGAAATGAATTGTCAAAAGATTTTTTGGCAAACAGATCCAAACCGGAGCAAGATTTTCTCGGGAAAAAGAAAGGAATTAATTATTTAAAGGAATCAACGGCAACTTATCTCGATCGGCGTAATCGCTTGCTTGATCATCTTGTAGCAAGATTTGCAGAAAGCTTCAGCGATTATGCAATATATATGTATGGTTTGCCTGATGAAAAAGTGATAGATGATGAATCGGTTTCTCATGAATTGATAAAAGACAAATTAGAGTTTCTCAAAAACTATCCTGAACTGAGTAGCCAGCGCAGCAAAGCTTATGATTATTCATTAAAAGAAGCTGAGATACTTGGTACAAAAGATATTTCCGGTTATGCACGCCGTATGATGGCTTTGTTGGGAATGAAGTTTGAAAAAGATGCTAAACTTTCGGAAACAGATGAAAATGGGAATGGCGGGTTTTATGTTCTTGAACACATTTTATTACGGCCTTCAAAAGATAAAGACACTTTATTAAGTGTTTGTCTCGATCCAGATTGTGATCATTGTGGTGAAGAAGATCCTTATTCATTCAAAGTTTCAGTTATGCTTCCTTTTTGGGTAAAAAGATTTATGAATATGAACTTTCGTAGTTATGTGGAAAGGCTTTTCCGCAGTGAAGCACCTGCGCATGTGTTTTTAAAAATATGCTGGATCGATAAGAATGAAATGAAAAATTTTGAAAAAGACCAGGCGGATTGGATGAAAGCGAAAGCAGAATATACCGCTGCATTGCCTGCACCAACAGATCCGATTCAAAAAAAATATTCAGCAGCATTGGACAAATTGATAATTACCATGCGTGGCCTGCGCACCGATTTTCCTGAAGCAACATTGCATGATTGTACTGATAAAGACGAAGCAAATGATAACAGGGTATTTCTTGGTCAAACAGCACTGGGAACATTTAAGCCTAATGTGTCAGAAGATATTTCAGAAAATGATGATTAAAAAATTAAAAACGTTTTGTTATGCAAAACATACTTCCTCAATTTGAAGCTAACCAGGTTTTAAGCAATTCACACCTGAACCAGTTCATACAGTATTTAGAAGAGCAGGGAAGGCTTACCCGTAATCACCTGCTTGGTGCAGGCATTGTGAGTGGGCTTGACGTAAAAAGAAACACGGCAGCTACTGTTTCAATATATGAAGGAGTTGGTGTTACTTCTGCTGGTTATCTTGTAATACCCGGCACGGATAACTGGCCGGCGCCTGATGAAAGTGGCAGAAGGTTTATTACTTACAACAGGAGGAAGAAGTATGAACCAAAAAGTTTATTGGCACCTTATGCAGGAGATTTTGAAACAGTAGCAAATAGCTATTCGCTGTTTAAAGGAACAACGAATGAGATCTTTGTTTTGATTGAATCAACAGCTCCTAACACAACGGATACAAATGTAAAAAGCCTGGCTGCTGCTGAATTAAATGATCATGTGCTCATTCTCTTTCTTGAAATAAATGTAAAGGAGTTGAAAAGTTGTGAAGGTGAGGATTGTATTGACCTGGGTCGGCAAATAACATATACTGCTCAACCACTTCTTGTTTCAAGAACAGACGCAGATATTATTTTAAAAAATGAAAGCGATGCCACTTCACAGCTTGATGGAGCTGCTGCCATCAACCTCGCCTGGCAAATGACTGATATAGTTATTCCGAAACCTGACCTCGCATCTGTTACAAGTGATCTTGTACGTGTGGAGCTGGCAACGATATATAGTAAAGTAATAGCACAGTTGGTAAAAAAATTGGGAGATACAAATGCAGCTATTGATAACAGTTTGAAAAAAATTTTGAAAACCAATGTAACCGCCATTGGTGATTTTCAAAAAAGGCTAAACGATATACAATCTTCAATTCCTCCACAAAAGAACCCGGGTATTTACCAATATGTTTATGATTTTGCCTGTGATTTTGCAGCAGCTTACCGTGAGTTGCAGGATGCTGTGCATGAATATTGTTCTTATGAGGTGCCTCCATCCGGATCTTATCCGGCTCATATCCGTCTTGGCGAAGTGCCAACTGCTGTAAATGGTGTTGCAAACTCATTCAATTTTCCTCCATCTGTGTATCGTCACACATTTGTTAATTCAAGAAATGTAGAAAGGCAACGCAAAGCATTTCATACAGTACAGGTATTGTTTGCAAGATTATCAAGTTTGACAGAGAATTTTAAACCTGACCTTAATAAAGATGATATCAGGATAACTCCAAGTATTGAACCCGGGACTGCACTTTCTGAAAGATCGATACCATTTTATTATGCAGCAGATGACGATAAGAGATCAAAGTTATTGCCTGTATGGAACAGTGAATTTGCGAGGCAGGGAAAACTGAATCGTATATATAACTATTATACAAATGCAAATATGAGTGAGAAGGATAAGTTCAATAATGGTCTTGATGTTTCAAAAGATGATCCTTCATTTTTCCCACTGATGTATAATAATGATCGGAGCAATTTTTACAGGATCGAAGGGTATACCGGTTTACAGTTGCTCGATGTATTTGATGAGTTGCAGACATATATGCATAATTATAGCCTTCCTTTCGATCTTCAGCTTGTTGGATTGAATAGAGCGACACAGCTTGTTGTAAAAGAAATGCGTTTACGATTCAATGACCTTAACAGCATGTATAATGTGATGTGTGAAGAAGTTCTTTGCCTTTTGACAACGGAGCTCAATTATTTTAAAAACATAAGGCTTACAAAACGATTATTGACAAGACCACCTGTTCTGGTTGCTACACCAGTTGCTGTTCCGCAGGAAACATTAATTATGCCCGCCGTTCCAGCTGCAGGTACATTTTTCTTCAGGGGGGAAAGAAAGAAACAAAGTTTGATGATCAAATCATCATCGAAAGCCGTAGAGACAATTGACCTGGGGATCGTTGATTCTACAGAAGATATTGTAAAACGAATAGGAAGAACTGTACCAACTAAAGATCTTGGAAATATAATCGGAACGATTGGTACTATTTTCATTCCTACGGCGGCATCTTCTTATGTGCTAAAATTGGTGGCGTCAATTGAAAAACTGATCGCATCATTAACAGAAGACTTTAATGATTTTAACAGTGATGAATATACTAGGTGTTTAACGAGCATGCATACTGAAACGAAAGAGTTTATCAGTTTTGCCAAGCCACAATCTGCTGAATCTTTGTTTTCAGACAACAATATGGATAGGGAGGAATCATTGGGCTACCTGGAAAGATTATTGTATGAATGTGATTTTGAAAAAATACCCGCAATTGATGAAGAGAGAGATAAGCGGGAAAATGAACTTGGATTTAATACAAATCTTGCTCAGTATATCGGATTGCATCCGGGTGTAGAGCATAAGGCAGGTGTATGGAAGGGCGGCACTTTTATTGTCATATTCGACAGGGGTGGTCAAGTGATCGCTGATTTTTGTCTTCCTTATAGGTGTTGCGGAGGAATGAATACAACACAATTTGTATTGGGTGTTCTCAAAACTATTTGGATGGATGGACAGGTGCTTGATAAAGATGGTGCGCCGGTTGATAAAGCAAAAGTGACCTTGAACGATGAAAGCCTGGCAGTTGATAAAAACGGTCGCTTCAGAAAGATCGTTCCGCCAAATACTTTCCTTGTACTTAAAGCAAATGCTGATGGATTCGAACCATTTGAAATATCTATAACTTCTGGTGAAGATGATATGGTGCAAGCAGTAAAAATGCTTAAGAAAGCGGAGATACCGATGAGTTCTCTCAACATAAAAATAACAGACAATAGCAATCAGCCAATTAATGAAGCAAATATAAAATCTGATGATATAGATGTTAAAACAAATAATGCAGGTGAAGTATTGCTACGTGTAAAAGCAAATGCAAAAATTACGTTGACTATCACGAAAGCCGGATTCCTGCAAAGAGCAGAAACAATAGATACACAAGCTGCGGCTTTATCACTTAGCTATAAGCTTACAAAGATCGTTAAGTTAACCGGCGCTATCACAAAAACGGGCGGTACTGCTGTTCCAAATGCAAAAGCATTTATAGATGACAAACAAATAACAGTTACAGGTAATAATTATTCCACAGAACTTGAAGATAGCCGTACATATAGGTTGACAGTAACTGCATCCGATCTGCAAACATTTACAAAAGATGTAACAACAGGATTCATTGATATAAATATACCAATAGAACTGCAGCCTGTGAAAACATTAAATGTAAGAGTTGGCATATATGATAGCATCGAACAACCAAGACCAACAACACCTGTACTAACAACTCGTCCTACAGTCTTTAGTCCTGCTATATTAAGAACGGCGACAATAAGAACTGTAGACACAGGTGGTATAAGAAGAGTAAGCCCAGCTGCAAGAGGCATAGAAGTATTGGTTGATAGGACAGCAGAACCGCCACTCCCACCACCACCACCGCCACCACCATCAGATAAATTCAGGCTAAAGAATAATGGAAGTGTATCAACATTTATAAGTGATAAGGCGCAAACATTCAATGCCGGCCTTGGGTTATTCGAGTCACAGGAGATCGTGTCAGTGCATCGGTTGGTAGTAAGGGATATGGCAACGCCAATGGAATTTGCTTCAGCATTAACCGTTACCGATAGTGATATACTTGTACTCATACATGCAGTGAGAGGAAAACGATCAGAAAACCAGTTCTCGTTCCTGGTAGGGCTTGAAGGTGCAGCTCCTGGTGTGGATGTAATTGCAAATTTCAATAGAGTAATGTCTGAAGCTTTAAGTTTGACTCCGCAACAATTGGCAATAAGTAAAACTATCGATGTAAGAGTATTTACTAAAGCTGATGCCGAGGAGATCGGCGGTTTGCTGGAAAGAAAAGGTATTCCATTCCTCAGAAGACAATTTGGAATTTAAAAGTAATAAAACGAATGAGCCGGGATGTTCATATTATTCAACGACAGCATTACGAAATAATAATGCGACAGCAGAAAACTGCTTTGGATATTCAGCAGCGTTTGGAAGAAATAAATACAATGTATGTATTACCGCAGCTGGCAGAAAAAATGGACAAGTATTTTTCAAATGATGAGGTAGTAACAATTGATAAATTAGAATTAAACCTTGGAAAAATTAGTAAGGATGCTAACAGCCGTGAATGGGCAAGATTAATAATTGACTATCTCGAAATTCAATTGAAATTATTTGAAACCGTAAATGCAAAAACAAAAAAGCACAAGAGACAACATCTTGCGGAATCATGGATATGGTATTTAAGGACGGGAGTATTGCCTGCGGGTAGTATTTACAATAGTGTCAGGGAAATAATTGCTGATCTGTTTGCAGAGGAGAAAACAATTATTGCTTATGATGAAGAATCAAAAGAATTGATCAGGTGGTTTTTACTTAATAATGCAGATGGCTATGTGATAAGGCGAATTATCAGTCTTGATCTTGCTGTTAAAAAGATACACATTCAACTGGTATTTCCTGATCTGACAAACGAGGATGTTGACCAGCTTGATGACGAAATTAACGCTGTCAGTTTCCCAAAACCACTAACAAATTTTTATAAGCAAAGATTGTGGGAAAGTGTTTTTAATAAACTGATCAAAAAAACCGTAAGCAAAGAAATTTCAATTAAGCATTTAATTGAAGAAATAAAAATACGATCTAATGAGTTGAAAGCTGAAGCAAATAAGGACGAGGATATAATTTTCACTTTTAAAAAAGCTAATGAGCAAGCAGAGACAAATAATAAAGAGACAGCCAGTAAAGCATCAATGCCCGAGCCGGAAATATTTATCTCCAATGCAGGACTTTGTTTGCTGGCGCCATGGCTGACAAACTTTTTTAAAGAGACAGGCTTGGTCAATGAAAATAAATTTATTGATCATGAGAAGCAGGCGCATGCTATTTATTTGCTTCACTATCTCATAACTAAAGAAACAGATCCGACAGAAGAAGTATTGTTATTTCCCAAACTCCTTTGCGGATGGCCTTTACAAATGCCCGTATTCAATAAAACTGAAATTACCGGGTATGAAATAAATGAATGTGAAGATCTGTTGAATTCGGTTATTCAAAATTGGTTCGTTTTAAAAAATACAACAACAGAAGGGTTGCGGGAATCATTTTTACAACGCAGCGGTAAAATGACAGAACAGGAAGATCAATTTATAATTCAGCCAGAACAACGATCAATTGATTTGTTACTTGAATATATACCGTGGACATTCCGAATGATTCGTTTGCCCTGGATGAAAAAATCTGTGCAAATAGATTGGTATTAATTATATGGCCGAAAAGGCTGATAAAATAAAGACAGTATCAAGAAGCAGGCAAGCATTACCTGCTACTCAGTCTTCTTTTATTCATACAAAAGGAGAACAAAGCTTTTTTGCTTCGCCTGCAACTTCTCCGAATTCTTTTATCCAACCAAAACTGCAAGTGAGTCAACCCGGTGACCCGATGGAAAAAGAAGCGGACACAACAGCAGACAGGGTGATGCGAATGAGCGAGCCAACGACAATACAACCTGCTGCCGCACCGCCACCTGATGATGAACTGCATCGCAAATGTGATGAATGTGAAAAAGAAGATAAGCTTCAGCGTAAGGAAGAGGCTGATGAGGAAGTGCATGCCAAGTTATCTGTAAATCATTCTGGAGTTTTAATACAACGTGTTGAAGAAAAAGAGGAACCTGTACAAACTAAGATGGAAGAAGATGAAGTACAGCGTAAATGTGAAGACTGCGAGAAGGAGGAAAAAATACATCCATCACTTTTACAACGGCTAACCGATGACGATAAAAAGGAGCATGAAGCTATACATCCTAAACTTACTTTTCTTTCCCGAAAAGACAGGGGCCCACCAAAAACTTCCCCTCGTTTTGTAAATGACTTAAGAAGTAGTTCATATGGTGGTCGGAAATTAGATAATGGCACCCGTGGTTTCATGGAGAGCCGTTTCAATGCCGACTTTAGCCAGGTGAATGTGCATACTGATGCGACAGCTGTTCAATTAAGTTCACAGATCAGTGCGCAGGCATTTACCCATGGCAATAATATTTATTTTAACTCCGGTAAATATAATCCCGCAACCGAGTCGGGAAAACATTTGCTTGCTCATGAATTAACTCACACTATACAACAGGGCAAGAGCAAATCTGTTCAACCTTTCTTATCAACCAGCGTTCAACGCAATGCTGAAGAAAATGAGATTCAAACAAAACAAGAAGATAAAGAAGAAGAAATTCAACGTGTAGGGGAGGAAACAGAAGTACAAAGAACTCCTGAGCAAGATGAAGAAATTCAGGCAAAAGAAGAACCCGGATCACAATCAGTAAGACCTGAATTGCGCCGGGCAGTTGCATTTGCAAAATCTCAAATAGGTAAAGTAAATGCACAACAAAAAAATTCTGACGGCACAAGAGTGGGTTGGGAAAGATTGAAAGATTATTTCGAAACTGCCATGGGAAAAGAAAAAGTTATTCCTGAAGGGCAGTTGCAAACTCCAGGTTCTATTCTTGAAAAAAATATAAAGTATGGCGGTACTATAAAAGCTCCGCCGCCAAATGTTGTTCCAACACCACCAGAAGATCAATGGGTGAAACGTGATATCATGCCAAGCTGGTGTGGCATATTTACCTTTTGGGCTTTGAATAAAGGTGGTGTGCCAATGCCTAAATGGACAATTGGTGGATCAGCAGTAAAACTAAAAGCTGCTTATGCTCCGGGTTATATTCCTAAAGCTGGTGATATTGCTTACTTCAATAAAAATTCTCATTATGCAATTGTAGAAAAAACCGAACCAGAAAATCCTGCTCCGTCAGAAAGAAAAAAAGTAAATGTGGTTACTGTAAATGGTAATACATCTGGTGAAGATAATCTTGGAGCACAAGTGCAGGTAAAAACACATCCAATTTCACACTGGCACGCATTCTTTGATCCATTGTATGGCATTCTTGATAAAATGCCGCCAAATCCTGAAGAGGTAAGTGATGCCGATTTACAAAAAATAATTGGTGATGCAGTTTCATCTGCAAAAAGTGCAGCAGCTACTGAATCAAAACCCGCAGAAATAAAACCATATACTCCTGAGATCCCTGCAAGCGATACTGCTGCAACATCAGTAACTGAATTAAAAGAAGAAATACCGGCTGAAGGACCTACAGAGCCAGCACCTGAAACTGCGCCTGTGGAAGCAGCAGTGATAGAAACTTCTCCAAAAACACCGGCAGAAGATCCTGCCTACCAGGAAATAATTGGTAAAACAAAATCTGCCAAGAAGCAAGCTAAAACACATGATTCACCTGAATCAAAAAGTGAAGCGGCTCAAATGGCCTCAGACATTCCAGCTGAAGTTCATGTAGGCAGCCAATCGAAGATGCACCAGACAGCTGATATGAGTAATCAGCAAGCTCAAAAATTCAATGCACAAGCATTCAAGGATAAGCTGATGGAGAGAGTGAAGCAGGCATTACCAAAGAATGACCAGCAGACAGTAGATATGTATGAGCATCCAAACGATGGGAAGAAAAGAATGGAAGAAGCAAAGAGCAATGCTAAAGGGGATGTAAAAACCGAAAAAGAAAATGCAGGCAAAGCAATTGCAGAAACAACCGGCGCAGATCCTGCGAACAAAGACAGTCTTGCGGAGAAAAAAGAAGTTGTGCCGATGAAGGATGAAGATGCTGGCAAGAAATCACATATTCCGAATGCAGAAGCTACAGCGCCGAAACCAAAAACTGATGATGAGATCTCAATGGAAAAAGATGCTCAGGAGCTCGATGGACAAATGGCGTCAAGCAACGTAACAGAAACTCAACTTGCTAATTCCAACGAGCCTGAGTTTACCGGTGCATTGAAGAGTAAACAAGATGCACAACAAGAAGCAAGAAATGCTCCGGCTGAATATCGTGAACAGGAAGATCCGGCGATCAGAAAATCGGAAGAGCAAGCTAAAGCAACTGTTGCAGGCAAGATGGAAGATATGCACGGAGCAAAAGCTGATATGTTTGGTAAAGTTGATGTTTCGAAAAAAGATACAAAAGGAAAAGATGAAGAAAGCAGGAAGAAGATTGCGACGGATATGGAGGATATTTATTCTCAAACCAAAACGAATGTTGAAAAAATTCTCACCAAACTTGAGAAAGAAGTTACCGATGATTTTGATACCGCTGCAAATTCTGCAAATGCAATATTTGAAAAGAAAGTCAATGAAAGATTGGATGATTTTTATGGTATCACAACTGTTGATGATACTATTAGAGAAGCCTTCGCCGGTCTTGATCCTGAAATTGACCAGATCTTCCGGGAAGAAAGAGACCGCTACGTTGAAAATATGGACAGTGCAATTACCGCTATTTCCAATAAAGTAGCAAGCCAATTGAATGATGCAATGACGGAAATAAAAACAGGCAAAGACAAGATCGCTGAATATTGGAAAGGTCTGAAACCTGAATTGCAGAAAATTGGTGAGGATGCCAAAACTGAAGTGCTCGGCAAGTTTGATGAGTTGGAAAAAACTGTTGAAGACAAGCATGATGCGTTGATCGAAAAATTATCTGATAAATACGTTCAGAATGTAAATAAGCTCCAGGAAACTTTTGACAAAATAAAAGATTCGAAAAAAGGATGGCTAGGAAAAGCGGCTGATGCAATAGCAGGGGTGATAAAGACAATTCTGAAGTTAAAAGACATGTTGTTTGAAACGCTGGCAAAGGTTGCTCATGTGATCGGGCAGATAATCGACGACCCGATCGGATTCCTTAGCAATCTTGTTGATGCAGTGAAAATGGGCTTGAATAATTTCATCGACAATATTGGAACACATTTCAAAAAAGGCTTCTTTGAATGGCTGATGGGTAATATGCCTCCGGGCATTGTGTTCCCTGATAAATGGGATCTGATGGGTATTTTCCATTTTGTAATGCAGATACTCGGTCTCACCTGGGCCAACATACGAATGCGTGCAGTGAAGAAATTGGGCGAGCCTGTAGTGGCAGCATTGGAAGAAGTATTTGAAATTTTCCAGATAGTTCGCAAAGAAGGATTGCCGGGATTGTGGAGATATATAAAAGAAAAGATCGGTGATCTGAAAGTAATGGTGATCGATGCGATTCAGAATTTCCTGATCGAGAAAATTGTGAAAGCTGGTATTATGTGGGTGATCGGATTATTAAATCCTGCCGGTGCATTTATAAAGGCATGTAAGCTCATTTATGATATCGTGATGTTCTTTGTAGAGAATGGAAAACGCATACTAGATCTTATTAATGCCATCATCGATAGCGTTGCATTGATAGTACAAGGTAGTTTGACCGGCGCGGCAAAACTTGTAGAAAATGCATTGGCAAAATTGATACCTATTACACTCGGGTTCCTTGCTGCATTACTTGGCTTAAGCGGCGTAACGGAAAAGGTCCAGAAGATAATCGAAGCGATACAAGCTCCGATCAATAAAGCAATAGATTGGGTATTGGATAAAGCAATTGCATTAAGTAAAAAACTTGGATTAGATAAAATAGTGAAAAAGGTGAAAGGTGGAGTGCAAGGCGCTAAAGATTGGGCGAAAAAGAAAGTTGAACAAGGAAAAGAAAAGGTAAAAGAAAAAGTAGAGGCATTGATGGAATGGCTTGGATTAAAAGAAAAATTTAAATCAAAAGATGGGGGAAGCCATACTATTTACTTTACCGGTACCTCAAGTAAAGCAACCTTGATGGTCGCCAGCGATCCGACGCCTGTTGAAAAATATCTGGAAAGTAAGAAAGCAACTGATTCAAATGCAAATGCCGCATATAATCATTATACCAGTATAGTGAAAATAAAAGAGAATGATGTTGAGACAAAAGAAAAAACATACAAGTCGCTTGGAAGTGATAAGAAGGATCAGAAACGGGCTGCAAGATATGCTCACCAAGTAGCAGTCCAAGAGCTTAGAAATATAATGAAAGACTTTGCGGATAAGTTATCCCTCGTAACTTTTGACGCTGACAATGCGAACCTGAATGTTAGGACAGTAGTGAATAAAACTTCAAGTGGTACGAGAGCTAGTAACGTAACTGCATGGCCATTAACTTATCTGCCTGGTAATGAAGTAGGCAGTGCTCCTGTTAGCGATCCTCCGGGATGGAAAAAATATGCGCAAGATTCTTCTGAACAGTGGGTAAGGGGACACTTATTAAGCGAACATCTTCATGGACCAGGTAAAGCATGGAACTTAGTGCCGGTTATTCAATCTGTCAATAGTAGTATGGCGGCGGTGGAAACGAAAGTGATTCCGTTGGCTAAGCAGCAAGGCAAACTTTACTATTATTCAACCAGTGTTACTTATGATGATTCAAGAACGACGGCTGATGAAAAAGCAATTCCTACCGGTGTCAGTATAACATGGGGTGAACTTAATAAAGCGGGAACGCCTGGCGATTCTAAGGATAAGAAAACCACAGTTTCTGCCGGACCGTTTACACAAAACTTGCCCAATTTTGGAGGGCCACCGAACCTGAATGAGATAGGAGTCGATACGATGATGAATAAAGGAATAAAAGAAAGCCTTGCCAGGGACATTAATGTGTGTAAAAATAAATTTACCGAAACTCATGGAGGATTTTCAGACATAGGCGACCTTATAGATAAAATGGAAAAATTCTATCAGGACAAGTTGACAAAAAAAGCAGGGGTTGACTTCCCGAAACGAGTCGGTCTTAATAGTTCGTTGACCCCTGCTCATAAAGCATTGCTGATCCAGGTAATTACTGTGGAAAAAAGAATAGAGATCAAATGAAAAATTCCAGAAAAATTATAACGGATATTTTGGAAGAGCTAAACGCAAACTCTTTTATTGAAATGCAAAAAGACTATGTGGGAGTACCTGTAGATGAGTTGTTATATAGTATGATAACAAAGCATCATAAAGTAATTCTTTCAAAAAAACTATCTGATTTTTATCACTCGATGAGTGGCTGCAGGATTGAGTGGTCATGTGATTTAAATAAGTATCAAAATATTAAAAAGTATAATGAAGACGACACCATTATTACTGGAGAAATTTATATAAAACCTGTAGAGGAAATGTTAGATTTTGAAAAAAAACTTGAAGCAGACTGGTGGATAAAAAATCTAAGCGAAGAAGAGCGAAACGATTTGCATAATTTCCGCAGCTTCGATTTTAACGACGACTATACACGGGTGGGATTTATTATAGAAGACAATGCTCTACATGATAACAAGATGGTGTTCATCACCCAAGAGTCATCAGGATTTTCCCCGACAGGCTTATCATTCGATCAATACTTGGAGAAGATATTTGAATATAAAGGGTTCCAGGGTTGGCAATACAATTATTTTTTTCAGAATACAAATAATTACAAAAGAATGATGTTTTATTTGGATCAACTATTTTAACCGAATAATCAGTATGAAATCACACACCGTAAAACGCCAGAGACAAAAAAAGAGTAATGTAGGGAAAATATCTCCTGCTAAGTCAAATAGATCTTTTTTCCCCGGAGTACAACAACACGATAGTCTTGATCATGTTTTAAATGAAGGCATTCATTCTTCCGTAAAAACACTATCAACAGAAACAAAAAATTTCTTCGAACCAAAATTCAATTACTCATTTGATAATGTAAAAATTCATACCGGGAGTGCAGCTGCAAAATCTGCAGAGAATTTAAATGCCGAGGCATATTCTTACAATGATCACATAGTCTTTAATGAAGGAAACTATAAACCCGGCACTAAAGAAGGGAACAAATTATTGGCCCATGAATTAGCACATGTTGCGCAATCTAGATCA
This sequence comes from Chitinophagaceae bacterium, assembly GCA_044867875.1. GTDB lineage: Bacteria > Bacteroidota > Bacteroidia > Chitinophagales > Chitinophagaceae > VBAS01. The sequence continues at coordinate 12,308 of JBIOVR010000396.1, read as the reverse complement.
AAGCCATCTGTTGTTCACAGAAAAATGAATCTGCCTTTACATAATAAACCTGCATCCAACAGCGCAGATCAGCAAACATTGCAAAGCGAGATCATTTTAAAATATTTTAACCAACTATGTGCTGATGCCAATGTTTCTATTGTCGATGGCGATATTAGATTACAACCTGACTTTTGTACAAAAGCAGAACCTGATGCCGGTGAACCAAATCCATTATCAAGAGCAGAGCTTTCAAGAAACCCAACAAGCTGCTCATGTCTTTGTGATCTTGATGCTTCGTCAAAAGAAGTAACCATACAGGTTGATGATAAAAATGCAGGACAAACTGCTTTTACAAGTGATCCCGGTGAAGAGACATTGGATGCTCCAAGAGGAGCAATGGTAACCGTGCCATCACCATTGGGACAAACAACAACACAAGTGATGAAATCAGGTAACAAAGAAACCTTTGATCCATTCATTGTATTTGGGCATGAACTATGCGGTCATGCCTGGATGGCAATAAAGGGAGAGTTAATGAAAGATGAAAATGCAGAAAGAGGTAGAGGAGGTCACCAGGAAGTAATAAGAAGGGAGAATATGATGCGACGTGAACATGGATTAACAGAACGAAATACTTTCAGAGAGCCATTTTGTGGTGAAGTTGAGGATAGTAAATTTCAGAAAGAATGTAAAATATGGAGAGATGAATATAATAAGTTGAATGGTACAAGTTTTACGTTGCAGGATACTATACCGGAAAATACAACAGAGGAGAAGCCTGCTGATTTTACTTTTGATGTATTTTTTAATAAGGACATGCCGCAATCATGGTTTGACCCTGCTTCGAGCTATAATGTAAGTGTTACAGGCAATGGTAAAAAGCAATTTGACGAAGCTGTTAAGATCATGATCGATTTTCATCCCAATAAAAATTTTCAATTGGAAGGCCATGCTTCAATAGAAAAACCCGCAAACGACCCTGGTTATAATGACCGTCTTTCAAAGCGCCGGGTTGAATTGATCTTAAAAGAACTTGCTAAAAATGGAGTAGATACTGCTCGTCTTGGGGATAAAGCTGATAGTGGTTGCGATAGCTTCCAGGATGGCATGAAGAACTGCAGTGATAATGAAAGCAGCCAGGCTGTTGACGCTCAAGACAGGCGAGTAGTGATCAGAGTTTTCTGATCTCAATACCACTTTTCGGTAATTGCCCGGCTTTATAAAATCCTTTAACTTTCCATACTTATAAAAAACGATGATCAAACCCGGGCATCTTGCTTCGTTAAATGATTTCATCAAACAAAGAATTGCCATTGGCTTTAATGAGATCGTTCCGCTTTCTTCAAATACAGTGATTGAAGAAACAGTTGATGAAATATTTAGCAGTGACCCGATAATCAATAGCCTTTCAACAGAAGAAAAAATTATTTTATTCATTGCATTAGTACCTCATTTTTATCCTGAGTTTTTTAATAGCATCATTCATGAATTTCTGCCACAGGGGGGTGATTTTCCTGAATTTGGTGGCGTCAGGGGAACAAATCATCGTGGTATTTTACCAACCGGTGAAACGGTTCAGTTTCTATTGGCGGGAAGAGATATAGCAAAACGATTTATCATCCAGGAATTATTTGATGAACAGCATTTATTTTTTCAACATGATATTTTATGGCTTGAACAGGTAAAGGAAGGTGAGCCATTTATGAGTGGTCGTATTATTGTTTCTGCTGAGTGGGAGGAAAAAATTCTGAAAGGAAAAGAATTAAAGCCAAGATTCAGCTATGATTTTCCTGCTAAATTGACAACTTCAAGAATGAAATGGGAAGATGTTGTACTTCATCCATATACACATGATCAAATTGATGATATTAAAAGATGGATCAAGTTTCATGATATTCTTTATTCAGATGATAATCTTTCACGAAAAATAAATAGAGGTTATAGAGTTTTATTTTATGGGCCACCGGGTACTGGCAAAACACTTACTGCAACATTATTAGGAAAAGAATTTGGCAAGGATGTTTATCGTGTCGATCTTTCACAAATCGTATCAAAATATATTGGTGAAACAGAAAAGAATCTAAGCCGGATATTCGATCGGGCAGAACATAAAGAATGGTTACTTTTCTTTGATGAAGCGGATGCGCTTTTTGGTAAAAGAACAAATGTGCAGAGTTCACATGATAAGTTTGCTAACCAGGAAGTTTCATACTTGCTTCAACGCATTGAAGATTTTTCTGGCTTGCTGATCCTTGCTTCTAATTATAAAAGTAATATTGATGAAGCTTTTTTACGCCGCTTTCATTCAGTGGTTCATTTCCCAATGCCGAATGCACAGGAGCGATACAAACTTTGGAATAAAGCATTACCTGTTAGCGTAAAATCAAATGGCGGCTTGGAATTAGAAAAACTTGCTGAACAATTTGAATTGAGCGGTGCCGCTATAGTAAACATTATGGAATTTGCAACCCTGAAAGCTTTAAGCAAAGAAAATAAGGAACTTGCTCATGATGATCTTGTAGAGGGGATCAGGAAAGAAATGAGAAAAGAGGAAAAATCTTTCTAACTCTTATCAATTAGCTAATATTATTACTCCTCCTGTTATTAAGCTGGATTTCTTTGTATTTTCGGCGCTCATAAAAATTTTTTCATGAAAAGAATTTCTCTTTTATCATTATTGTTTTTCGTTTCAGGTTCTGTTCTCTTTTCTCAAGCAGATCGTTGGCAGCAACGGGTTAAGTACACTATGAATATTGACATGAATGTGAAAACAAATCAGTTCACGGGCAAACAGTCTTTGGAATATTCTAACAATTCTCCTGACACACTTACTCGAGTTTTTTATCATTTATATTTTAATGCTTTTCAGCCAAACAGTATGATGGATACAAGAAGCCGTATACTGGGTCAAACATTTTTTGGAAACAGGCAGGATTGGGATCCGAGAGTGAAAGACAGGATCTTAAATTTAAAACCGGATGAGATCGGTTATCATAAAATTCTTTCTTTAAAAATGAATGGACGTCCGCAGCAGTTTGTGATGCAGGAAACCATTCTGGAAGTTAAACTTGATAAACCAATTCTTCCCAGATCAAAAGTTGTTTTTGAAATGGAGTTTTCATCACAAGTTCCATTGCAGGTAAGAAGAAGCGGAAGAGATAATCCCGGGACCAAGGTTCGTTACTCAATGAGCCAATGGTATCCGAAGATATGTGAGTACGATTATGAAGGCTGGCATCCGACGCCTTATGTTGCAAGGGAATTTTATGGGGTGTGGGGTGATTTTGATGTAACAATAAACATTGATAAATCATACTTGCTCGGAGGAACAGGTTATTTACAAAATGCAGATCAGATCGGGTTTGGATATGAGAAAGAAGGAGTGAAAGTGCCTGCTCCTAAAACTGATAAGCTTTCATGGCGTTTCATTGCTCCGAATGTTCATGATTTTATGTGGGCTGCTGATCCGGAATTTATTCATAAAGCAAGAAAAGTAAGAGACAGTCTTGTTTTTCATTTATTATACAAAGCAACTGGAAGAGGAGGAACAAAAGAATGGGAAGATATTCTTGATAATGCGGAGAAGGCCTTGCCATTTATTGAAAAGAATTTTGGTGGCTATCCATATAAACAATTCTCATTTATTGATGGCGGCGATGGAGGAATGGAATATCCGATGGCCACATTGCTTGCTGGTCCGGGAGCATGGCTTCATGAATGGTTACATAATTGGTACTATGGCATGCTTGGCACAAATGAATCTGAATATGCCTGGATGGATGAAGGGTTTACTGAGTTTGCAACTGATAGAACGGAAGCTTTTCTTAAGAACGATACAAATTTTGCACACCAGGGTAATTATAGCGGTTATTATTCATTAGTAAAAAGTGAAAGAGAAGAACCATTGACAACACATGCTGATCATTTCAATTCTAACCTTGCATATGGTAATGCTGTTTATTCCAAAGGCTGTGTGTTTCTTTCCCAATTAGGATATATCGCCGGTGAGGAAAATTTGAAAAAGATCATGCTTGAATATTACAGGGTGTGGAGATTTAAACATCCTAACGCAAATGATTTTGTAAGAGTGGCAGAAAAAGTAAGTGATATGAAACTGGATTGGTATCGTGAATATTGGATCAGCTCTACAAAAACTATTGATTACGCTATAGATAGCTTATGGGAAGAAGGGGGAAAAACCAAAGTGAGGATCCGCAGGGTTGGAGATATTCCAATGCCAATAGATTTTCAACTTACGTTTAAAGATGGTAGCAAAGAACTTCATTACATTCCAATGTATCTCATGTTTGGAGAAAAGCCTGTCGAAAATGCTTCTGTTCCCCGAAAAGTATACGAGCCATGGAAATGGACCCATACTACTTATATCATTGAATCATCGCATAAGCTTACTGATATTTCTATTGGTGAGATCGATCCTTCTAAAAGATTGGCCGATATTCAAAGAAAGGACAACAAAATAGATCTGAGTGGGATAAAATAAAATGGAAAAACCCGGTATTGTAATACTCCGGGTTTTTTTATTGCCATTGGAAAAGGCTTAAGCTTAACGGTTGTGTAATAGGGACCTTTAATTCAGAAATGAAGATAAAGATGGGTTTGATGCCAACCTATACCACTTTCGTGGTATTAAAAGAGAAGTTTATCGACCAAAAAATTTATTTACGGCTTCCACACGATTGGTAACGTGGAGCTTTTCATAAATATGATAAACATGTTTTCTTACAGTTTCTGGACTGATAAATAGAACGTTAGCTATCTCTTTATACATTAACCCGCGGGAAAGCTCCTCTAAAATTTGTTTTTCCCGATGAGAAAGCTGTTCTATTCCTGGTGAGTGATGAGCTGCAATTGGTTTATCACGAAAAGCAAAAACAACTTTTCTTGCGATCTGGCTGCTCATTGGGGCACCGCCTTCGTGCAACTCCTTTATTGCTTCCAATAACTTTTGCGGTTCAGTTTTTTTAAGAATGTAACCACTGGCCCCGGCGCTTAATGCCTCAAAGATCTTTTCATCATCTTCATATACAGTGCACATCATAAAATTTGTAGCAGTCATTTTTGGCTTTAATTCTCTCACCAGGTCAATGCCGCTTTCACTTTCACCGAGGTTTATATCCATAAGTACGACATCAGGTTTTAATAACGGAATTCTTGTAAGTGCTTCGGTGGTATTGCTCATTGTCCCAATACATTTATAGCCATCGGCTGAAGAAACGATCTCTTCAAGTGCATGTCTCAATTCATTCACATCATCAACAATGCAAACGGTGATTTCTTTCATTTTTCAAAGGTAGTTTCGGGGGTTATAACAGCAATACCACTTTCAGGTATATTTTAGCCTAACGGGATACAAAGAGTAAATATTTCATCTTAAAAGACTCTTCATTAAAAAGATCAGTTATTTCCATTACCCGTGGCCGGGTTCCGCTGTCATGTATTTCATTTGCTAAGTCTCCACCTTTCAGACATATCAGGCCGGGAGGCGAAAGTTGAAAAGAACTTGTTGACCCAGAACTCTGAACGAAAGGCGCATGACTTTTCTTTAGCATAGGCTTGCTCCATCTCCAAAGGTCTTTTAATGGGGCAACGGCTCGGGAAACTACGAAATCAAATTTTCTGTTTTTTATTTCTTCTACTCTTATATGTTGCGTAGTTATATTTTTCAATTCTAGTCCTTCTGCAACTGCATCCACCACTTTTAATTTTTTTGCAATACTATCAGCAAGAAAAAATTTTACATCGGGGAAAAATATTGCTAAAGGAATGCCTGGAAAACCGCCCCCGGTTCCTATATCAAGTATTTCCATGCCAGGCTCAAATTGAAAAGTGGCGGCAATAGATAGTGAGTGCAGCACATGTTTTTCATACAAACCATCAATATCTTTTCTTGAGATCACGTTGATCTTAGTATTCCACTCTTTATATAATCCATCTAACGCCGCAAATTGTTGTAGCTGTACAGGAGTAAAATCAGAAAAGTATTTCAGGATGATCTGCATAATGCCGGTTGCAAAATGAATTAGTTCCAGCTCCGCTGTGGTTTTTGCCACAGCGACCTTGCAAATATGATATAATAAAAGAACATCCAGATATCCAGCAGCAGAAACATTGGCCAAAGATCCTTTTCATTCAATTTTTTCATTGCAAAAAAATAGATCAATCCCTGTACTATAAATCTTGTTCCAAAAACAAGTAATGCAATTTGCCAATCATAAAATAAAACAGACATGATAAACAATGGATAAAAAAAGAATTGCGAAAAAGTATATAGGCCCAGTAGAAATTTATGAACCGGTTTGTAATACTTGGCCGTTGTGTAATGCCGGTATTTTTGTTTTACCCAGCTACTCCATGTTTTTCTTGGAATTGACAATGTTGCTGCATCTTTATCTATAACGACTGCAACATTTTTTCTATTGGCCGATTTGTTGACAAAGAGATCATCATCACCGCCGGGAATATGGTTAATGGAGGAAAACCCCTTTTGTTTGAAAAATAATCCTTTTTTATACGAAAGATTGCGACCTACTCCCATATATGGAATACCTGCTAGTGCAAATGATAAATACTGAATAGCTGAATGAAAAGTTTCAAACCGGATAAGCTTGTTAAGAAGTCCGGGTCGTTTATGATACGCACCATAACCCAAAACAATTTCTACGCCATCATGGTAAGCCTCTTGCATCTTTTGTATCCAATGTTCACTAGCCGGCACACAATCAGCATCTGTTAAAAGCATTACTTCATGATTTGCTTCTTTAATTCCTATGCTTAACGGATATTTTTTTCCATTGATCAGTTTTGCTTCCTGTGTCAATTCCACCACATGTAATTTATCCTTAAACGTCTTTTTTAATTCCTGCAAAATGTATTTGGAATCATCAACAGAATTATCATTTACAGCAATTATTTCATAAGTGGAGGAATATTCCTGCACTAACAGGCCGGGTAGATGACGGGCAAGGTTTTCATCTTCATCTCTTGCGCAAACAATTACTGATACAGGATGTTGCTGTGTCCTTGATTTCTTTTTTAATTTGTAAAATGCCACACGGCTGAAAAACCAGAGATAATAAAATAATTGGATAAAAGTAACTGCAGCAAATGCATAAAAAACTATTTGCCACCAATTGATGTGTTGTAAAAATGTAAGATCCATAGTTGCTTGTGGCTGCGAAAATAGGGCAGAGCAATGTTACAGTTTTTAAATTGATTTCACAGAGTGTTGAAAAGAAAAGGTTCTGATTGTCATAAATTTTATATTGCATCCGTTTATGCCCTCTTTAAAATTTGAATTAGAACATACTGAACAGAATTCCAAAGCCAGAGCCGGGAGAATTACCACGGATCATGGTGAGATTTCTACACCTATTTTTATGCCCGTAGGTACTGTGGGTAGCGTAAAAGCCATTACACAACACCAGCTTGCAAATGATGTAAAAGCACAGATCATTCTCGGAAACACCTATCATTTGTATTTGCGTCCCGGATTAGAGACAATTGAAAAAGCAGGAGGGATTCATAAATTTCTTAATTGGAAAAAACCTATGTTGACCGATAGCGGGGGCTACCAGGTTTTTTCATTAGCTGGTACAAGAAAGATAAAAGAAGAAGGTGTCACTTTTCAAAGTCATATTGACGGCAGCAGGCATTTGTTTTCCCCCGAAAGAGTAATGGATATTCAACGTAGTATTGGCGCCGATATTATTATGGCTTTTGATGAATGTCCGCCTGGTGGCAGCGATCATACGTATGCAAAAAAAAGTATGGAGTTAACACATCGCTGGCTTGACAGATGTTTTAACCATTTTAATGCTACCGGAGAAAAATATGGGTATACGCAAAATTTATTTCCCATTGTACAAGGCGGCACTCATAAAGAACTTAGAAAAGAATCAAGTGAATATATTGTTTCGAAAAATGCCACGGGCAATGCGATCGGGGGATTAAGTGTAGGCGAACCAGAACCAATGATGTATGAGATCTGTGATTTTTGCTGCGATCATTTGCCAAAAGATAAACCCCGTTATTTAATGGGAGTAGGTACACCATGGAATATTTTGGAATGTATAAGCATGGGTGTTGATATGTTTGATTGTGTGATGCCAACAAGGAATGGACGTAATGCAATGTTGTTTACTACAAAAGGCATTATTAATATTGATAATAAAAAGTGGGAACATGATTTTTCTCCTATTGATGATGGATTTGACTGTGAAGTGAGTAATTATTATAGTAAGTCTTACTTACGTCATTTATTGCGGTCAAAAGAGATTCTCGGTCTCACCATTGCAAGTATTCATAATCTTGCTTTATATATGTGGCTGGTAGCCGAAGCAAGAAAAAAAATTAAAGAAGATAATTTTTTATCATGGAAAGAGAATATGGTCATCCAGTTAAAACAAAAGCTGTGACTCTTAACTGATTTCTTTCTTTTCATTTACTCAGCCGCCGCATGTTTTCTCTATAAAAAATACCACAAACGGGTGATTGACTTTACTTTTTCTAAAAGTTAACTTCATTATTCCCCAGCCTCTGAAAACCACAATTTTTTTCATTGATACTATTAGGCGGTTTCATCTCCTTTCATTAAAAACCTTTCTATGGAACTAGAATTAACAAGATCTGTTAAGACAAACAAATCAACCATTGGAGAACTAACAGTAAATGGAGTATTCGAATGTTTTATCCTTGAAGATAAAGACAGGAGCTTGCGGAAGGATATGCCTATTTCAGAGTTAATAGTAATGAAGATCAAAACCAGGACCGCAATTCCAACAGGCCGATATGAAATAGTGGTAAGCTTTAGCGATAAATTTCAAAAAATGCTTCCATTATTGTTAGATGTTCCGGCTTTTGCTGGTATCCGCATTCATCCCGGAAATACAGATGCAAATACAGAAGGATGTCTTTTGCCTGGGAAAACGAAATCTCCAGATATGATTGGCAGCAGTCGTGTTGCATTTACGGCATTGTTTGATAAGATAAAAGTTGCATTGCAACGAGAAAAAATATTTATAACAGTTAAATAAAAAAAATACAATAACCCGGGAAAGCCGAAAACGGGATATAGAGTAGGCGATAAAATTTTTTTATGGCAGAATGGAACCCTAATAATTTAGCATGCCAATGTACATGGGCTGAATTATTCGTTTTGAGGCAGAGTAGAAAATCATTCTCTAATTCTGGAAATGTAAAAATGCAGGATATGTTATTCTTTAACCCGGCTGCAGGAAGCGGCACACTTGAAAATGAAGCAAAGATGTTGGCTGATGAACTTGACAACATTTTTCGTAAGGTCGATGGTGCCAGGTTTGAAGATGGTGTTACAAGAGCGAAAGCACTTGCAGACACAATAGCAATTTTAAAACAGGCAAATAAAACGATGGCTGAGCTTGCAGAGGCCATTGATATTAATTATTTATTCTGGCGTGAAAAATAAATTACTAAATATGAAGAAGATATTTATTCTTTGTCCTGTGATCTTCTTGTTTTCTTCTGTTACTTACGGTCAGGATAGTACTAAAAATTTGCATTCTCTCTTTAATGATTTAGTAACCTTAATACCCACTGTCAATGACCAGGACATAAAAAATAAAGTAATAAAGAATCCGGATTTGTATAACACACTTTGGAATCACTTTTTTAATACTGATAAAATAAAAGATAAAGTGGTGTTTCTAAGAGATATTGATCTTCAATTTAAAACTTTTCAGGATGCAGATAGTGCTGTAACTGCCTTGGGGTTCGCATATAATTTGGATTTAAAATTTGTAAAGGAATATGAAACTGCTTCAAAACGAAGCGGGTTTGCTTTTGGGTTAAAAGCAAATGGCAATGTAGCCTTCTCAAAGGAGCTTAACCCATATGATTTTCTCACTACTGATCTGAATATTGGATTATACCGTTTTATGGGAGGCGTATCTCATGTTAATGACTCAGTTTTGTTTGATAAAAGGAATGAACTAAGGCAAAAAATGATAACTATGGAGGTCCCCGAAATTTTAAACAGCGATGTTTTTGATGAATACTTGCAAACTATGAAATTATCGAATCAATATATGTTTGATCTAAAGATCACTGGCGGTCTTGAAAGAAACCAGGATTATTCAAAAAAACAATATGCCTATGGAGTACAACTAAATCTTGGCGCAAAAGCCTGGAATGATAAAAACCCTCTGGCCTTATTGAATTTTTTTGATTATCCATTTGTCGTTACCAGGTGGTTGACAAAAACTGATGAATCTTTTACACCTTACGGAGCCACAATTCCTACTGTCCAATTTTCTGTTGATTATGTGAAACCCGGACAAGATATAGACAGAGAGATATTAACCGGAAATTTAAATGGATATTCCAGGTTTCATTTTGAAACAGGTTTCAGAACATTATTAGCACAGATAAAAGATCAAACAATATTTTTTAATGCCGGCTTCAGATATTATAAAGAATTCAATGCCCCGGTTTCTGTCAAAACAGCCAAGCTTGATAAGTTTAGTTATTTTGTGGCATCTCTTACATCAAGCAGCGGACTTTTTGTGAGTTATTCGAATGGTCGATTGCCATTTGATGCTATAAATGATGTTGTTTACGAGTTGGGATTTAATTATAGTTTTTAGTACAAATTATTACAATCTTATAATCAGACGCTCCGCATTCGGGGCTTTGTTTACTTTAAACAAAACCCATTTACTGCATTATTCTTCACAAAATCTTTCATCAATATTCATTTCCTTTGCAATAGAAATGAAGAAAATCGATTGGTATATATTGAAGAAGGTACTTGTTACTTTTTTCTTTTGCATGATACTTTTTACAATGATCGCTGTGGCGATCGATAGCAGCGAACATACCGAGAATTTTGTAAAATCAGGTCTTAGCACCAGGGAGATCTTTACTCAATACTATATTGGATTCATCCCTTATATATGGGGTTTACTTTTTCCATTATTTGTATTTATTTCGGTCATTTATACTACCAGCCGCCTGGCTATGCGTTCTGAGATCATAGCTATTCTTGCCGGCGGCACCAGTTACTTACGATTTTTAAGACCCTATTTTTTCGGCGGGATCATACTTGCATCATTACTTTATATTGCCAGCAGGGAATTTATTCCAAAAGGCAATGAGATCAGGAGTAATTTTCATGTAAAGTATTTTGACAGGCAAGATCTTGGCCAGGTCGGTTATAAGGATACATATTATCGTCGTTCAGATTCTAATTCTTATATCGGCATTAAATACTATGATTCCATTATGAAAACTGCCGGTGGTTTTTTTATGCATCGCACAAAAGGAAACCAGGTAGTTTATAACCTGCGTGCCGATGCTATGAAATGGGACACTGCAAAAAGAAATTGGCAACTAACAAATGCAATAGAAAGGAAAGTGGAAGCGAAAGGAGAAATTGTGAACATTTTTCCTATTTATAATATTGATCTGCATTTAAAACCAGGTGATCTCAAATACGATTATTATTTAAAAGATAAATTGACAACCGCTCAATTAGTAAATATCATTCGCATGGAGGAGGAGCGGGGCACTGAAGGTCTTAATACGTTGAAAGTAGAAAGATATCGCCGAAGCGCTACACCTGTTTCTGTATTTCTTCTTTCAATTATTGGGGCAATTATCGCAAGCCGGAAAACAAGAGGAGGAAGCGGTTTGCATATTGCCATCGGACTTATTATTGCAGCAATATTTATTCTTGCAGATAAATTCTCATCTACATTTTCAGTCAAAGGAGATTTTCATCCACTACTTGCAGCTTGGGTTCCCAATCTTTTTTTTACGATCGTCTGTTGGTGGTTATTTCGCAAAGCACCGAAATGAAAGATGTATAGACCCTATCTGCATTTCATTCAATTATTTTCTTTTACAGAACCCTAATTATTTATCTTTGAACCATTCTTACTCAGATTAAAAAAGCCAGAGCGTCATGGGAGTTATTAAAGATAAGTTCAAACTAAAAGCGGATGAAGCAAGTGCAGAGATCAGGGATTTATTAAAACAGCACGGAAACAAAGTTATTGGTGAAGTAACACTCAGCCAGATCTACCAGGGAATGCGTGGTATTACCGGTTTGGTCACAGAAACTTCCTTACTCGATTCGCAGGAAGGAATTCGCTTTCGTGGTTATTCAATTCCAGAATTAAGAGAAAAATTGCCCAAAGCTCCTGATGGATCTGAACCATTACCGGAAGGACTTTTCTATCTTATGCTTCTTGGCGAATTGCCCAATGATGATGAAGTTCATCATATAACAAATACATGGCAACGTCGCAGTCATGTGCCAAGTCATGTGT
>JBIOVR010000395.1:0-4345 GCA_044867875.1 Chitinophagaceae bacterium | reverse complement strand
ACACATTAAGATCCCAATATTCAAGAAGTGTTGTGTATGCTTATAAGAACAAGAGTAATTATGATTACCTGAATTTTATTTTTTCTGCAAACAGTTTTAATGATGCCATCAAACGTATTACTTATCTCAAAACTTATCGTTCTTTTCGTGAACAGCAGGTAAATACGATAAAAGAAACTCAGGCATTAATTGCAAAAAGAAAAACGGATCAGTTAAGCAAAAAGAGACAAAAGGATGATGCGCTGCAAAATCAAACAACACAAGCCAAAGCATTAGAAGGACAGAAGAAAGAAAAAGATGTCGTGCTTAACCAATTAAAATCACAGGAAAAAGATCTGCAAAAACAATTGGCGGCAAAAAAGAAAAAAGATAAAGACCTGCAAAAAGCTATTACCTCAATTATCAACAGGGAAATAGCAGCAGCCAGAGCAGCAGCAAAAAAGAAAGCGGATGACGAAGCTGCGAAAAGTTCGAAGCCCGTGATCACAGATCCCGGTGTATCCAAAAACACAACAGCGAATGCGAAACCGAATGTTGTAAGAGAAAACGTTGTATTTAATTCAGCAGAGGATCTAAAACTAAATGCTGATTTCGAAAAAAACAGGATGAGACTTCCATGGCCTGTTGACCAGGGAACAGTTTGTATTCATTACGGTCCCTATCAAATAGGAGAAACAAAACTTAGAGGCGATAATCCCGGGATTACGATCTGCACTGCACAGCCTGGCAATAATGTAAAGTCAGTTTTTGAAGGTGAAGTTGCAAGTGTATTCAATATAGGAGATTCAAAATCTGTAATGATACGCCATGGAAAATATTTTACTGTTTACAGTAATCTTTCCTCTGTAACTGTTACTAAAGGTGCAAATGTGGGTACGGGTCAGTCAATCGGTAAAGTAGGCGTGGATGAGGAAACCGGTGAAGGTGGGAAACTCGAATTTCTGTTAATGGTCGAGAACAAAAAATTAAATCCCGAACAGTGGTTGCATAAATAAAGTCACCTTGCCGTTGTAATATATAATGAGCCATCTTGTTAAAAGATGGCTTTCTTTTTATAAAAATTTCTCGTACAAATTCTCATAAAGAGGAATGATCTTACTGATATCATACTCCTGTGCATGTGCAGCCGCTTTCTCTTTGAATTTTTTCAGCACCTTGTCGTCACGCAAAATTTTTATCGCTTGCTGCCCCATTGTTTTTACATCGCCTACATCACCCATATATCCCGTTTCACCGGGAATATTAATTTCACTCAAACCACCCGCATTGGTTGTGACAATAGGTACACCGGCTGCCATCGCTTCCAATGCTGCCAAACCAAAACTTTCATATTCCGATGGTAATAAAAACAGATCTGCAATCGCTAAAATATCTTCCATTTGTTCCTGTTTGCCAACAAATCGTATCTCATCACAAAGATTCAGTTCGCGGCAAAGATCTTCGGCAGCAGGTCTTTCAGGTCCATCGCCAACAAGCATTAAACGGCTTGGTATTTTATCATTAACCTCTTTAAAAATTTTTATAACATCCGGTATGCGTTTCAATTTTCTAAAGTTAGATGCATGCATTAAAACCCTTTCTCCATTTGGTGCGATCATCTTTTTAAATGCATCGATCGGTTTTCGGTTAAAACGACTGACATCCACAAAATTCTTGATCACATGAATATCCTTTTGAATTTTGAAATGCTTATACGTTTCATCACGAAGATTGTCTGATACTGCAGTGATCGCATCACTTTCGTTAATAGAGAATGTGACTACAGGCGCATAGGTCTTATCTCTTCCTACAAGGGTTATATCAGTTCCGTGTAAGGTTGTGATGACAGGAATATTCTTTCCTTCTTTCTTTAAAATTTGTTTTGCCATATACGCAGCGGAAGCATGAGGAATGGCATAATGTACATGCAACAGATCAAGATGATTATTTTTAATAACGTCAACCATTGTACTGGCAAGTGCTGTCTCGTATGGCGGGTAATCAAACAATGGATAAGTTGGAACATGCACCTCATGATAAAATATATTAGGTGTAAAAGAACCCAGTCTTACCGGTTGCTGATAGGTTATAAAATGCACCTGGTGACCTTTCTGTGCCAATGCCTTTCCTAATTCTGTTGCTAATACCCCCGAGCCCCCGAAAGTGGGATAACAAACAATTCCTATTCTCATGGTTTTAGTGATCGTCATAGCCCCCGAAGTTAAATACTTAAATCATATTGGTTGTTGCCGCCTATATCAATAATTTGTTACAAAACAGCGCATTCTTTATTTTCAACGTTCAAATATCGCTTAAGAACATAAAACACAACACATGAGGAAGACATTAATTATTGCAGGTTCATTTTTTTTAGTTACAAACGGCTATTCACAGAACGAAGATTCGATGATGATCAAAAAGATCTCTGATGAAATTTTAACGAACGGAAAAGCGTATGATAATCTCCATTATTTAACCAAACAGATTGGCGGACGATTATCAGGCTCGGCCCAAATGGTAAAAGCCGAGAAATGGGGTGTAGCGCTAATGAAAGAAAGCGGCGCTGATAAAGCATGGTTGCAGGAGTGCACGGTACCACATTGGGTAAGAGGTGGAAAAGATAAAGCAGAGATAACGTACAATGGTGCCTCAAAAGGTGCAAGAAATTTACTTGTGAGTAAAAAGGAGCTTGATGTCCTGGCATTAGGAAATTCTGAAGGGACCAAAAATAAAGCACTTACTGCAAAAGTTATTTTGGTTAATTCCTTCGATGAATTAGAAAAGAAAAAAGACTCATTGAAAGGGATGATCGTTTTTTATAATTATAAATTCAATCCAACTTATGTGGCAACATTCCGTTCGTATGGTGATGCGGTTCAATATCGCGGAGCAGGTGCCAGTCGTGCGGCAAAATATGGAGCACTTGGGGTTATTGTAAGAAGTATGAGTCACAGTGCAGATAATAACCCACATACTGGGTCATTACGTTACGATACAACTTTACCGAAAATACCTGCAATGGCAATTGGTCTAAGAGATGCTGATTGGTTAAGTAACCAGATAATGAATAATAATGTGATGAGTGTAACAATGAGATCAAATGCTCATTTTCTTCCTGACACTATCGGGCATAACGTGATCGGTGAATTGATCGGTTCAGAATTTCCTGATGAAATAATAACTATTGGCGGTCACCTGGATTCATGGGATCCTGCAGAAGGAGCACATGATGATGGGGCAGGTTGTGTACAAACAGTTGAATTGCTTCGTGCATTTAAGGCAATCGGATATAAGCCAAAGAGAACGATCCGTTTTGTTTTGTTTGCTAATGAAGAGAATGGATTACGTGGCGGTAATAAGTATGCTGAAGAAGCAAAAGCAAAAAATGAAAAACATATTTTTGCTTTGGAAAGTGATGCCGGTGGTTTTACTCCCCGAGGATTTAGTTTTGGCGGCAGTCCTGAACAATTAAAAAAATTACAAAGCTGGGTGCCTCTTCTTTATCCTTATGGTGTTTATGAAATTACAAATGGCGGCGGCGGCGCTGATATCGGGCCATTGAACAGAACATTTAAAACGCCTGTCGCAGAATTAGGCCCCGATTCACAGCGTTATTTCGATTATCACCATGCAAGAAATGATGTATTTGAAAATGTAAATAAAAGGGAACTTGAACTCGGTGCAGTTAATATGGGGGCTTTGATCTACCTCATCGATAAATATGGCTTGTAATGGTTATAGAAACTTTACAAAAAATATTCAAAAGAGATCTTGAAAAATTAAAACAAGAGATTGTTTCTTATCGCAATGAAAATAATTTGTGGGTAGTAGATAAAAGTATTACTAATTCTTCAGGTAATCTTTGTCTTCATCTTGTTGGAAACTTAAATGCATACATTGGTGCGGAGATCGGCAAAACAGGTTATGTTCGTAATAGGGACCTGGAGTTTTCATTGAAAAATATTCCTCAGGTTCAACTTGTGAAAATGATAGAAGATACAATTGTGGTTGTGGAAGAAGGATTAAGCAAGCTTAATGAAAATGATCTTGAAAAAGAGTATTCTTTGCTGGTATTTAAGGAAAAAACATCAACCGGTTATTTTCTTATTCACCTTGCTGTTCACCTGGGTTATCATCTTGGCCAAGTAAATTATCACCGACGTTTATTAGATAACTAAGATCATTTTAGAAGACCTGATAATGCCTTTTCAATTTGTGAGAAAGGAAAGCTTTCAGTTATTGTTTTCATTTGCTTTTTTATCTCCCCGGTACAAAGGTTTCCAATTGAACCTTCATGTGTATGGTGAACCGAAGTATCGTATTTGAAATTACCAGCCTCAATATCGAGCCCCACTTTTTTATAAGC
>JBIOVR010000394.1:0-14377 GCA_044867875.1 Chitinophagaceae bacterium | reverse complement strand
TTATTTTAAAAAATAAACGACAGGACTATTTTTAAGCTCGTTAAGACTAAAACCTTTAATGGTGGAGCAGTAATTCTGTATTATGAACCGAGAAACGAATGACAAAATACACATTCTACATATTTTGAAAGACAAACAAACAATACCAACCTTTTTTTCAAAACAATCTGATTTTAGAAAGTGGCTACAAAAAAATCATAAAAAGGAAACTGAGTTGTTGGTTGGCTTTTATAAGGTTAGCAGTGGAAAACCCAGTATGACCTGGTCTCAATCGGTTGACGAAGCTCTTTGTTTCGGATGGATTGACGGCGTTAGAAAATCAATAGATAAAGACAGTTATCAAATTCGCTTTTCGCAACGAAAACCTACGAGTATATGGAGTGCGATAAACATCAATAAAATTGAATTGTTAACAAAGCAAGGACTTATGCAGCCAGCCGGACTTGCGAGTTTTGAAAAAAGAACAGAAAGTAAATCTAAGATATATTCTTACGAAAAAGAGGAAGTAGAATTAACTCCGAATTTTAAAAAGCAATTTAAAGTAAACAAAAAAGCCTGGGACTACTTTCAGTCACTAGCACCTTCATATAAAAAAGTATCAACACATTGGGTGATGAACGCAAAGCAAGTGTCGACCCGAATAAAAAGATTAAATCAACTTATTTCAGACAGTGCAGCAGGAACGAATCAATGGAAAGATAATAAGTACAAGAAATGACTTGTACAAACAACGAACTGCAGTATAGGTTCTATTTAATCCGGGTAGTATCATCAGGAGCCTTGTTATATTCTTTCAAGCAGCTGTCAAGCGGTTGACCCTGCTTATGAATACAATCGCAGAACCTGGCACCGGCTTTAGTTCTGTTAGTACCAACAAATTCGGAATTACAATCTTTAAAACTGTTACGAGGCATTATGTCGAATCCGAACCTAATAAACAATATAATAGCTATAACAGTTGCAATTACACCTAAGAAGAACTTTGCAGGAAACTTATTACTTAGTTTTTTTTGCTTTGGAATAGCATTTGGAACAATTGTATGATCAAAAGGAAGGATGTATTTTATTTTGTCATAGTTCCAGAAGATCAGGAACAAACAACCCAATACCATCAGTGGTGATGTAAGAATTGATCCTTCGAAACGTACCGCATACGAAAGAATACAAATATTTAATATCACGGGAAAATAAAGGAGTGCCCCAAGGGCAACAGTTCGAGGCACCAGCAGTAAAATTGCTGCAATTACTTGCATTACTCCTATGAACGTATAATAAAAACCTGTATGGTGTAATGCTTCTAAATAATGACCCATTGGGTGATTAACAGATAATCCGCTGGCAAATCGTTCGCCCATTATCTTAACCATGCCGGAGGTTAGAAAACCAAATGCAAGAGCTAGTCTAAGAAAAATAGCAAAGTAGTGAAGCCATTTGTTTCCTGTTATCTCTAAATGAAGTTGGTCTAGTTTTGAAGAAATGCTCATAAATTTTTAAACTTAAACACTAAAGTCTGCGAAGAAAGACTATAAGATAGTATTGTCCTGCTTATTTCTTTGTTGCAATTGTATCGAATGGTTTCAAAATTTTTTTTGCTTTGGGTCCCGCTTGAAATTGCCGTGCAAGTGTTGCTCTTACAATTCCCACTCGTCCTATATATCCGTCAGCAGAAGATGCTCCCCGTATGGACATCCGGTTACTTACCAATGATACATTTACATTCCATGACCGGCTGTTATATCCTGCGGCAGCACGATAGTAAAAATTTGGTGTAAAGCTGAAGCAGTCTTCGCTTCTGGATTTACTTGTTTCCTGAACCCACCCGAGATTCATATTGGCCTGGAGCGAACCGGTTATAAAAAAGTGGTGCCACAAAACAAGAGTATGAGCATAACCAGCACCCGGTCCTATTTTAAAAAATTGGATCTTATGAATGCCCTGTTGCTTATATAAAATGGCCATCGATTCGGGTACTAAAGCGCTGTCTGCATTTACAATGCCGTAATATATTTCAGCACCCAATAAAAAAGATCCAGCTGACCTTTTTTGCCACTCATTTTGTACAAAGGCAGCTCTGTAAGAGAATTTCTTATCATTCAAAATGCGAAAAGGGGCAATACCAAATAAGTTGAACTTTATATCTGGTCGGGTATAATATAAATTCGGATCAGGTGATCCAACTCCCTTAGGGTACAGATAGTAACCTTTATAAAATTGTGCGTAGAAATCATAGCCCCACTTACGTCCATACATGTGTCCCTGGTTTTCCCAATACTTGGTTTTGCCTTTTTGTTCTTCACCGCGATTCAAAAATCCAAAACCAAAAGCAAGGTTCAATGTGAAGAAACCATAGGTAGCGCCAATACCCATATTCAAATTTGTATTGGGCGTGTATCGAAGACGAGGAGTTGTTTTGTTATTTCTTCCTATCTCTAATGCAGTGTATTTCTGAGAAAAATAATATCTGCCGGTAATTTTTTTACCCATGAAGGATTCGTAATAAGTTGTATCATGGTCTGTTTCTGCAGTAGGTTGCTGGGCCGGTGCATGCATGACAAATAATAATAAAGTAATTATCCAGGAGATCCCGCAACGATATCTAGTCACTTAGAAAAATATATTGAATGAATAAATCTGCCGATTGTAATTCAATTTAATGAATATTTTCATGCGACTGATTAGAGGGCAAACCCCGGGAGTTTAGAGGCTGCATCTTTCTTCCGCAGTTCTTCGCAGTAACAGTCAGAAATGAATTAACTTTCTGTACAAGAACTTGCGTAAAGTAGATTGTTGCCTGCAATGTTAAATGACCGGACAATCATCTAACATTGTGATAGCATCAGATAAGACCTTTGATCATTTAAAGACTACAATATGATAATAAAAGACCGCAAAACATTTTTTGCACCTGAACTTTTCATAAATAATGGAGTAAAGGATATTTCGTTTTATGAAAATGCTTTTGGAGCGTCAGAGCAAATGCGATTTTCTAACGATGACGGCAGTATTCACGTTGTAGAACTTTCTATTGACGGAGCTATATTTCATATACACGAAATAACTGCAAAACAGTATTTCTTTTCTCCTGACAAAAACAATGGCACTACAATCTGTATTGGTTTATTTGTTTCAGATGTGGACGAAGTAATGAGCAATGCAATTAGAGCGGGAGCAGTTGAAATAAGTCCGGCCCAGGATTACGAATACGGTTATAGGCAAGGAACAATTAAAGACCCATTTGGGCATTACTGGCAAATACAGAAAAAAATATAAAGACAACAAAACACTGTTTAAATTCTTTTATGAAACGAAGTTCAACAATATTTCTTCAGGTCGTCATCGTGCTTATTGGCATTGTGGCACTAGCCATCATGATTCGATTTCCCTTGACCGAGGGGAGAGCCACAAACTTAGATCTGTTCAGCATTTATTCTGATCCGTTTATCTTGTATGCTTATGCAGCATCTATCCCATTTTTTATTGCACTATATAAGGCGCTCAAATTACTTGGATACATCGGGCAAAACAAAGCATTCTCACTAACCTCGGCGAGGACTTTAAGGAGTATAAAATATTGCGCAATCGTACTGAGCGTTTTAATTGTGATGGCAGGACTATACATAATGATATTTCATCATAAAGATGACGATCCTGCGGGTTTTCTTGCCATGTGTATTGTAACTACTTTTGTTTTTGTCGTAGTTGCTACTGCTGCGGCAGTGTTTGAAAAAAAAATCAGAGAACGAATAACAATATGAACTGTCAAAGAAATAATTTGACTTTATAGCACAACGATTTTGTTTTTTTTTTAAAAAAAGAGCCTTTCTATTTACAGAAGGGCTCTTTAAAAATGATCCATGCGATCATTAGATCAATTTCACTCTTTCAAAAATTTCAACATGCTGATAATATTGTTTGCTACTTTTCTTCCCTGCCAAAATCCTGTTTCAATAGACTGCCGGTAATGTATGCCTCCATATAGTCTTGACCACCCGGCTTCTTCTCCCGCTTCACGGAAAGAGGTATAGGATCGGGGAGAAAGTGAAATTCCCTGCGGTGTTACCAATCCATTAAATGTACTATCGGTGAATGCATAATTATCTCCGAAAATAACAGTCATTGCTTCTGCATTGGCAGCCGACAATGAAGCATGCGCTGCAGGATATTCGGGATGTGGAGCACTTAAGAGTGCTGTGAATGGTTGACCCATAAAATCATCATAATTGAATGGCCTTGCTAAAAGATACTCATATTTAGCTTTCCATGTGCTGATAGAAATATCCACATCAATGATGCCACCGAGGGCATATGCAATAGCAGCTACATCCAATGTTGATTTTTCTTTTTGCAATACCTGTCTCAAAATACTTATGTAATGTCCGGGTGTGCTGGTTCCCGGAAAATCTCTCCACCAAAAAGTTTTTTTATAATTATCCGTACCAGTAGCTGGTTTTGCATTAATTACTTCCAGCGTCATAGCAGGGAGAGCAGCATAATTGGGAGGATTTGGATGAGCATCATTACCGCTGCCTGGCACTATTGGACGAAGATCGCCCATGTAAGGCAAGGCATGAATTACCAGCGGAGCAGGAGGTGTCCAATATTGTCCGCCCGAATGAGGTGGAGAATAAGGATCATTGAGATGTTGATAGCCATCTTTTTCAGCCCAGTCAATTATTTTTTGAGCTACAGCCCGGCCGAAATCAACAGAACGGTTGATAATATCAACATCTGATTCATTTATATATTGGGATTGAAGTGCAACTTCTAGTGCATTGATAGCTGCCTTATCTTCAACACTTGCATTGGGAAACATTTTTTTATTTATAAATGCCAATGCTGCATTTGCGCTGGCAGCCCAATGATAGGCGAGGCCAGGAGTTGTTACTGGTAAGCCATTTAATCCATTCAATTGTGAAGCAATAGACTGGTAAGCCGGCATACCGGGCACTACGGACTCATATAATGCAATGCCACTATATGCATAATGACGTGAAAAAGCAACATTCCCGACAGTTGTTGTCTTTCTCATAAGTTCTATTTGCATATTCATCCATCGAATAGCTACATCAGATGAAAATGTTTTGGTTTGTTTCAAGTGACCATGCTTGTTTTGGTTATTTGACACTGTTGAAATTTCTTCGGGCAGTTCTGGTTTTGATACTTGTTTTTGACATGAAGCAAAGAATAAGATAAAAACCAAAACAAAACTGACATTTTTGATTAATGTATTCTTCATAAAAATAAGTTTGAGGATTGAAAAAGAATATTACATGGTCAAGGTAAAAGTTAGGTTTGCAGCCTGCTAACGCAAAACGATTAGTGAAAAAAATTTCGGTAATAAAACAATGAAAAGGCTTCAACTGCTTTTATAGGAAAAAAATGCTGTTCGTCGCAATTACGGGCTGCTTGTCGTTTTTGTATCAGCATTTGAAGCATGCAATAGTTCAAATGTTTAAATTGTGGAGGATATTAACAGATGCAATCCAGTCCTTACTATAGTTTTATTTTTTCTTCCCGCTACAGGGTATGGCGACATGTATTTTATTGGTCATTTCATGTAGCGATATGGGCTGCATTCTGGGTTGTGATGGGAGTTCCCTTATCGTACGGACGCCAACTGCTCAATATGATAATGTGGGTGCCTGCCTTTATTTTATTTGGTTATCCTTTAGTATATGGAGCAATTCCACATCTTTTGCTGAAAGGGAAGGTGTTGGAATTTTTTTTCGTAACATTAGCATGGGGCGCTGTCGGCCTCTTTATTGATGCAGGCTACAGAAGTTATGTTTTAATTCCTACGCAGGAAGCAATGGGTCTTGATAATATTTTACCAAGAGGGCCTTTGGCTTTTTGTTTTCTCTGCATGACCACATCGGCCGCCAGCCCAATGATAATAAAATTTTTCAAGTTGTGGACAATTAAGCAACAGGATTGGATGCGTGCACAGCAGGAAAAAAATACAGCAGAACTGCAATTGCTGAAAGCACAGGTACATCCGCATTTTCTATTTAATACATTAAATAATATTTATTCTTTTTCGCTGGAAAATTCGCCTAAAACACCAGGACTTATTTTAAAGCTCTCGTCCCTGCTCAGCTATATGCTTTATGATTGTAAGACAGATGAAGTGCGGCTTGAAAAGGAAATCAAGATCATGAAAGATTATATTGACCTGGAACGAGAGCGGTATGGCAATAAAATTGAAATATCCTGGAGCGTGGATGGGGAAATTAAGGATAAATTTATTGCTCCTTTGCTCATGCTTCCTTTTTTGGAAAATGCGTTTAAGCATGGCACATCGGAGCAAATAGAAAAATCCTGGCTCAGTGTGGACATATCAGTCATGCATGGCACACTGAAATGCAAGATTGCGAATAGCAAAAATGAATATGTATCACTGAGAGCTAATGGTATTGGCATCAATAATGTAAAGAAACGGCTTGAGTTTATTTATCCTGGCAAATATGATCTGAAGATCAATGATGAAGGCGATTTTTTTGTAGTATCAATGATGTTGATCCTGGCGAATGAACAACCGGTAACCATTTATACGCCTGAACCAATGATCATCTCCCAAAAAAAACATCATGAAACTCCGCTGCCTGCTCATAGATGATGAACCTCCGGCACTAAAAGTGTTGGCTTCCTATATTTCCTCTATCAATGGGATGGAGATTGCGGGTCAATGCAGGAATGCCATTGAAGCATTGACGGTTTTGCACCAGAAAACAGTTGACGTGATCTTTCTTGATATTAAAATGCCCCGGCTTCTTGGCACTGATTTTTTAAAAAATTTATCACATCCTCCCAAAGTAATTTTTGTCACCGCATACAGGGAATATGCTGTTGATGGATTTGAGTTGGATGCAGTGGATTACCTCGTAAAACCTGTTTCGTTTGAGCGTTTTTTTAAAGCTATCACCAAACTAAACCGGTCGTTGGGCAGAGAAATTTCTTCTTTGATCACAAATGATACGCCTAATCCCGGGGCTTTTGTATACCTTAAAGTTGACAGGGATATGAAAAAAATTTTTGTGAATGATATCGTGTATATCGAAAGTTGGAAGGACTATATAAAAATTTTTCTTACCGATGGTAAAAACTTGCTGGCAAAACAATCTATTAGTGCTATGGAGAATCTTTTATCGGAACATAAGTTTGTGAGGGTGCACCGTTCATTTATGGTTTCGTTAGATAAAATTTCCGGTTATAATGGTCTTTCGGTGCAGCTCAGCGAACTTGAGATTCCTATTGGGCGGTTGTATAAGCAGTCGGTAATGGAAAAACTCCAGCCGGAATGATTAATAAATTGCTCAACAACTCCAAAACTTAGTAATTAGTAACCAGTATTTCTTCCCTGGTTCTTCACGTAACAACCGAATGTTTTAAATTTTTTTTAAACCACGGAGACATGGAGGCACAGAGTAACACGGAGAATCTCTGTGTATCACCGTGTCATTGTGCCTCCGTGGTTCCTATATTTTCTTTCATGGTTCTTCGCAGCAACAAACCGAAAATGAATTAACTTTCTTTACAAAAGTTTCGCAAAGCCGCGAATTGGTGGCAATTATTCATACTGATGCAACAAAAACTTAAAACCATTTTATATGTCTGGAAAATTTAAATTCTTCTCACTACTTTTTGTTTTTGTTGGTTTGCTAAGTTGTAAAACCAGTCAGATGAGTCCATCTACCCCAACGGTTGGAATGTTTAAAGTAGCGATACTTTATCCAAATGGGGACGATAAAACCTTTGACATGGACTATTATGAAAAGAAACACATGCCTATGGTAGCGGGATTTTTAGGCAAAAATTTAAAATTTTATGAAATAGATAAAGGGTTAGCTGGTAGAATGCCAAATGATAAACCACCTTTTTTAGCTATAGGTTATTTTTATATTAGTGATGTTGCTGAATATAATAAAGCAATAGCACAAAACAGGGATGCAGTTGTCAATGACTTTAAAAATTATACCAATATCCAGCCTATTGTACAGATAAATGAAATTAAACAGGTGATATACAATAACGCTAAATAAAGAATAGAACTATATGAGAAAAATAATTTCATTTATGCACATATCGCTTGACGGTTTTGTAGCAGGACCGAACGGAGAATTGGACTGGGCTAAAGTTGATGAAGAAATTTTTGATCATGTCGGTAAGCGCATAAGCCAAGGCGACACTGCATTATATGGACGAGTAACTTATCAGCTGATGGAAAGTTACTGGCCTACCGCAGCGGACAAGCCGAATGCCAGCAAGCATGACATTGAACATTCAAAATGGTATAGCAAAGTTCACAAAGTTGTTTTATCAAAAACAATGAATCCCGATAACTATCGGGAGACCAACACAACAATTATCAGCGACAACCTTTCGGACAGAATAAATGATATAAAACAACAAGGAGATAAAGAGATCTTGTTTTTTGGTAGCCCGACAGCAACACATTCACTTCTTCAACTGAACTTAATTGACGGTTACTGGCTATTTGTTAATCCAATTATTCTTGGACAAGGCTTTCCATTGTTTGTAGACATCAAAGACAAAATAAAACTAAAACTATTGACTACCCGACAATTTACTTCCGGGGTAACTGAACTGAATTACACAGTGGACAGACAATAACAACGAACAGTTTTTTATTTCACGCAAAGACGCCAAGGAACAAAGGCGCAAGGTTTTTCTTGGCGCCTTGGGTTTTTCACTTTGCGTCTTGACGTGAAAATTATTTCTTCCATAGTTCTTCATAGCAACAACTAAAATGGATTAACTTTTGTATATGAACCTAAACAGAATGCTTGCGGTCTTTGACTTCAACGGTCTAAGGGGCATTAAATTGATATTACAATAATTAACAGAGAAAATAATTAGGAAATGGAATTCAACCCAAACAACAAGGTTATTAAACTTTGTATTGAAGGAATGAGCAACGAAGAAAAAGGCAAACCAGCTGAAGCAAGCAAACTATTTCTTCAAGCCTGGAACGAAGCGACAAACGACTTTGAAAAATTTACGGCAGCTTATTATGTGGCCCGGCATCAGAAAAATACTTCCGACAAATTAAAATGGCTCGAAACAGCTTTGCAGTTTGCATTAAAGATAAATGACGTCGCTGTTACGAGTGCTTTTCCTTCTCTATATTCAAACATCGCCAGATGTTATGAGGACTTAAGCGATCCTGGCAACGCAAAAAAGAATTATGAATTAGCAAATTCATTCAGGAATAATCCGTCTGACAAAGGACCTTTTTATCACGGTACAAGAGCAGATCTGCACATTGGCGATATGCTGACAGCAGGGTACGGGTCTAATTACAAATCAGAACTCATAATGAACCACATTTATTTTACAGCACTGGCTAATGGAGCGGGGCTTGCTGCGGCATTGGCTAAAGGTGATGGACCGGAAAGAGTTTATATCGTTGAACCTACAGGTGCCTTTGAAAATGATCCGAACGTTACAGACAAAAAATTTCCGGGTAATCCGACTCGTTCTTATCGCACCAATGCACCATTAAAGATCACTGGCGAAGTAACAGATTGGGTAAGACAAACACCTGAACAGATCCAACAATGGCGTGAAAAGTTGGCCAATTCCAAAGGAGATATAATTAATTAATATTTTTCGGTATCCAAAATTATATCACATGTTGTCCATCAACAGCACATTAAATTTATGACCGTCCGGATCAGCAAAGGCAAAACCATAGTAACCTTTTTCGTCTCTTTGCACTTCTTTAAAAATTGTACCACCCGCTTTTTTAACTTTCTCTGCCCATTCGTTTACTTCCGCTTCTGTTTCTGCTGAAAGAGTGAATATAATTTCGCTGTTAGATTCGGAAGTTAAAAAGTCATTTATCCCTGAACCTTGTTCAAAAAAATGGATCACAAATTTATTATCACCAAAAAGAAAACTGGCGAGCTTGGGAAAGTTGTTGGTGTTATTGGGAGTAAAACCTAATTGTGTATAGAACTCGTTGGTTCGCTTTACATCTTTTACAACAAAGTTCGCCCATATCATTTTCGATTTCATGCTGTTTATTTTTCAATCAATTTACAGTAATCATACCAATGTGAATTTTATCACAAAAGCAATACAGAGAAAAAGCTGAAAGGTTGCTCAACTATCTTCAAAAGGAATATCATCTGGACTGAAAAGTTATTATATATGTGGCCATCCGGCCCCGCCGGCGGGGATCTTATACAGTCTCATTTTTGTAACTTCAAAAATATTTTATGGATACTATTATAACAAAAACATTGGACTTAAAGCTTACGCAAATTGCCTGGGTAGTAAAAGATATTGAAACTGCGCTAAGATTTTTTCAGGATGGGTTGGGCTTAAATTTTAGTAAAGTTGATACCATTCGTGTCAAAGAGTTTGGTGCTACGTATTATGGAGAGCCATCTGATGCCGAGAGTCTCGTTGCAATGGCTTATTCAGGCGGAACATTTATTGAACTCATTCAGCCTGTTTCGGGAAATAGCATATTCATGGATTATATTGATGAAAATCCTGCAGGAGGGATCCAGCACATTGCATATAGCATACCTGTTGATAAGCTTAATAAAATAATTTCCGAATTTTCGGATAAAGGATTCCCTGTAATATCCAGTTTCGATCATCCCATTGCTAAAATTGTTTTTTTTGATACCCGTAAAGAGATCGGCATTATGACCGAAATAATGGGTATTACTGAAGAAGGCGAAAAGGCTGTTCAACAAATGAAAGATCAAATGAGTTGATTTGGATATTTCTTCGATTTTTACTCGCAGCAATAACTGAAGTTTTAATTCAAAAAGCACGAAAATTTTCATAACATCTTTATCATCTTTTTGTGTCCCTGCCTGCCGGCAGCAGATTGACGTGATAATTACGCTAAGCTTTTTTTAACTTACATCTATGAAAACATTTTTTGTTGATTCATTTACAGATCAAAAATTCAAAGGCAATCCGGCTGCTGTTTGTTTAACAGAAACTGAATTGAGCAATGCAACAATGCAGGATATTGCCACAGAGATAGGTTTTTCAGAGACTGCATTCATAAAAAAGATAACTGGTAATACTTATAGCATTAGATTTTTTACTCCTAAAAAAGAAATACCATTATGCGGACACGCAACATTGGCTTCTTCAAAGATCATTTTTGATACTACAGGTATTGACGTCATAACTTTTATAAACTGCGAGAACGTAGAACTAAAAACAAGAAAAGAAAATGATGGTAAGATCGTGATGCAGTTCCCTGTTTATGATACGGAAGAAATTGAAGTACCAAAAGCCATGCTCGATGCGCTTGATATAACTACAACAGTTAATACAAGATTCAGCCAAAAAAATAAGATCATTCTTATAGAGATAAAAGATGCTGATACGTTAGATAAGCTATCTCCTGATTTTGCAGCATTAATAAATTCTTATAGTGGTATCAATGGCGTATTGGTAACAGCCAGGTCAAGCAATACTGATTTTGATTTTCACTATCGCTATTTCTGGCCATGGGCCGGTACAAATGAAGACCCGGTCACCGGTGGTGTTCAAACTTTTCTTACAAAGTATTGGGCCGGTAAACTCAATAAAGATAAATTCAAAGCATTTCAATCATCTTTAAGAACAGGCATGATGAGCACTGAATTATTCCCTGACAAAGTATTGATCTATGGCGAAGCAGTTACAGTACTTGAAGGTGAGTTTAATATCGGGAAATAGCTTCTGTCAGCATGTTTCTTTCATAAATCTTCGAGGCTCACTTAATTTTGTGAACAAGAAAAACAATTAATATGTCAACTAACAGCGTTACACTTCACAGAGTTCTTACAACAACTCCCGAAAAGGTTTATCGTGCCTTTACTGACACAAATGCCTTTGCATCCTGGCTTCCGCCGTACGGATTTTTATGTGTTGTTCACAACATGGAAGCGAAAGTTGGCGGGACTTACAAAATGTCCTTTATCAATTTTACAACTGGCAATGGACATTCTTTTGGCGGAAAATATTTGGAACTTAAACCTAATGAATTTTTAAAGTACACCGACAAATTTGATGATCCGAATTTGCCGGGAGAAATGATCACTTCGGTTTGGATCAAGAAAGTTTCTGCAGGCACAGAACTTAAAGTAACACAGGAAAATATTCCCGCTATGATCCCGGCAGATATGTGTTATTTGGGATGGCAGGAGTCATTGGAAAAATTAAAAAAATTAGTGGAACCAAATATCCCGGACATGTAAGTTTCATTCGCACAGATTTCACGTATTCACACAGAAAATTTATTGATCCGTGAAAATCCCTGCCTACCACCATGCAGGTGTGTAATCTGTGAGATATAATTGGACCAAACAAAAAATAAATTTCAGATGAAAACAGTTGTTATCGGAGAATCATCCGGTGCTTCAATGGATATTATCATGGCAGTTTATCCTCGTCACAAAGCAGTTGTAGATTCTTTCATAAATAAAGGAGAAGTTATTGGTATCGGTCCTTTCGCAGACCGTGGCAACATGGCGATATTCAGAACACGGGAGGCAGCCGAAGCTTTTGTTAAACAAGATCCTTTTATTCTGGAGGGACTTGTGAGATCATTTGTGATACGTGAGTGGAATGATACCATGCTGTTATAAATTCATTTTTCTATCTTACAGGAAATGAAAGCTGCTGTTCGTGTCAAATATGGTCCACCGAATGAAGTATTAAGAATACAGGAGATCGATAAACCAACTCCGAAGGCCGATGAAGTATTGATAAAAGTTTACGCAGCCAGCGTAAACAGATCCGATTATCATGTACTCACAGGCAAGCCAGCTTTTATGCGTCTCCTTACAGGTTTATCCAAACCGAGAATAATTGTTATTGGGTCAGATTTTGCCGGGCAGGTGGAAGCAGTTGGTTCAGCAGTCAAATCTTTTAAAGCAGGTGATAGAGTAATGGGCTTTGCGGGAGCTTTAGGTTATGGCACACTTACAGAATATATAACATTTCCGGAAAGCAAGGGAATTGTCTTAATGCCTGGTAACATATCTTATGAACAAGCAGCAGCTTGCCTCGAAGGAACATTTTATGCAGCTGCGGGGCTTAATGATCTGAAACCAACAACAGGACAAAAGGCATTGGTGTATGGTGCAACAGGTGCTATCGGTTCTGCCGATGTACAGTTTTTAAAATATTATGGTGTGTATGTTACGGCGGTATGCGGTGGTGAGCATACCGGCCTGGTAAGATCATTGGGAGCCGATAAAGTAATTGATTACAAAACGCAGGATTTTACAAAAGATGATGAGCAGTATGATTATGTTATTGATGCAATCGGCAAAAGTACTTTTGCAAAATGTAAACGACTATTAAATAAGAAAGGAAAATATCTTCCTTCAAATGGGCTTGAGAATATATTTCTTGTACCAGTTACCCGTTTGCTTGGCGGAAAGAGAGTTTTATTCAATGCTCCGAAAGACGTCAGGGGTAACCTTGCTTTTATTAAAAGATTGATCGAAGAAGACCGCTTCCGCCCACTGATAGACAGAACCTGTCCGCTTGAAAAAGTTGCAGAAGCATTTACCTATGTTGGCACCGGCCAAAAAATAGGCAATGTTATAATTAAGATAGAAGATTAGGATTAAATTGTCATCACGCAATTTTATATATCCTTTCAAGCATTTCATATAACCCGGGGTGATTTGCCTTTAATAAATCAGGTTGTTCAAAGAAGTATTCGGTAATTACTGCAAAAAACTCGACGGTGTTGGTGGCTCCGTACATATCAATATCTGATCCATAGTTTTTCATTTGGTCAATCGTGGTCTCCATCATCCGTTTCCATTGCGGTACATATTTCTTTTCTAAAATTATTTCAGGAACACCATCCATTGTTCCATCCATTTTATCTATCAGGTGAGCAAACTCATGAATAGCTGTGTTGTGTGCATCATTATTATTAATAAAACCTTGCCTTAATTGCCATTTGGTAATGATCATTACATGCTGCAAAGCACCGGTGCCTACCATCCCCGCGATATTCCGATCCGTTCCATCCTGGTCAAAGTCCATATTAAATGAGCCGGGATATACTAAAACTTCATGCAGGTTTATATACTGCCAGTCTGTGATGGAATAAACAGGGATAATAGCCCCGGCGGCAATTAAAAGCCGGTCAATATCTTCAACGATCGCATTAACGCCGGTTATTTTTATTGCAGATAAAAATTGATCAACTCTTTTATCAAACATTTCTTTTCCTTTTACATCAAGTTGCCTGTAAAATTTTACATACTCTGTAAGCAACTCACTGTAATTTTCCGGCAGTTGACTGGAACTCTTTGTCCTGTTTAATCTGAACACGAACAGAATTAATAAAACAATCAAACCCAGGACACATAAT
>JBIOVR010000393.1:0-2829 GCA_044867875.1 Chitinophagaceae bacterium | reverse complement strand
TTATTTTAAATTTTATACACCATCGCCGTCCAATAAATTTCCTAATCCACCGAGAAGGCTTCCTTCTTCTTTTCGTTTATATGTTCCATAAGCAAGCACTCTACTTGCAAGACGACTAATTGGCAATGATTGTATCCAAACTTTTCCGGGACCACGCAGGGTTGCAAAGAATAACCCTTCACCACCAAACAAAGTGTTTTTTATTCCGCCTACGAATTGAATATCGTAGTGACAGCTCGGAGTAAACGCAACGATACATCCTGTATCAATTTTTAATAGTTCGCCTGGTTGCAACTCTCTTTCCATTACATGTCCACCTGCATGTACAAATGCAAGTCCGTCGCCTTCCAGTTTTTGCATAATAAATCCTTCGCCACCGAACAAACCAGTGCTGAGTTTTTTCTGAAATTCAATACCAACAGCCACACCTTTTGCAGCACAGAGAAAAGCATCTTTCTGGCAGATCATTTTTCCGCCAAGCTGCTGAAGATCCATTGGGATAATTTTTCCAGGGTAAGGTGAAGCAAACAATACTTTTTTCTTTCCATGGCTAATATTGGTAAAGGCAGTCATAAAAAGACTTTCACCAGTCAGTACTCTTTTACCCGCACTCATAAGCTTTCCCAAAAACCCCTTCTCCTGCCCTCTTCCGTCGCCGAAGATTGTTTCCATTTGTATGCCTTCATCCATCATCATAAAAGCACCGGCTTCGGCAACGGCCGTTTCATTTGGATCAAGTTCTATTTCCACACATTGCATTTCTTCGCCACGGATCAGGTAGTCTATTTCATGGTTAGTTCTTGCAGCTGTACTCATTTTTCTAAAAATTTTATCAAAGTTAAGTGTAAGGAAATACTGCTTTCATAATAAAATTATAAATGAACAACAGTGATTTTTTGCTCGCCATATAAATAAAAACGCATCTCGGATTCCCAGAATAATTCTAACTTAGCAGCCTGCTTGCTATGAACAAAACTGAAGACTTTTCTCACCTAGGTGATCGGATCGCCAATGGCGACCAGCTTGCTTATCGCCAGCTTTTCATACAGTTTTACAATAAACTTTATCGTTTTGTTATGGGCTTTACCAAAAGCAGAGAATTAACTGAAGAGATTGTTTCGGATGTATTTATAAATGTATGGCGCCGCAGAAAAAACATACAGGAAATAATGAATCTTAAATTGTACCTGTATGTATCAGCAAAAAATATCACTTTCAACTATCTTAAAAAACTTCATCGCGAAAACATGGCTGATCTTGATTCTGTTGAAATAGAACCCGAAGATCCTTTTGCCGACCCTGGTGCTGCAATGATAACCCGTGAAATGAACCTGAAATTAAAAGCAGCTATTAATGAGCTGCCGGCACGATGCAAACTGATCTTTACTTTAATAAAAGAAGATGGTCTTACCTACAAACAAACCGCAACACTGTTAGGCATTTCTGAAAGCACTGTTGAAAATCAACTCTCCATTGCCCTTAAAAAGATCGGCAGCTCCATTCGGTACACCTTCAGGCACAATTAAAAAATACTTTAGACCTTTTTGGGGGAACATCCGTAAAAAGTTGTCCTTAGATAGTAATGCTTAACCAAAACAGCTCATCTCAAGACAAATTCTGGGTTCTTCTATCAAAAAAACTCTCAAACGAAGCCAGTTCCGAAGAGCTTCAGGAGCTTCAATCCATTTTACTCAGTAATCCAGACTTGCATCACAAGGCAGAAATGCATACAGAAATGTGGGGGCAAGGATCGATTAATGATATTGCAGGAAGCGAAGCTGCTTATATGCGGCACATGATGAAACATAAGGATGAATTTTTTGTCGAAGAAAATCCCGAAGTAATTAATAGTAACGACGCCATTTTTGAAGCAAAACCCGGTTTTTTCCATACTCTCTTTTTAAATAAGAGGTTGACAGCTTTCTCTCTTCTTGCTTTTATAATTCTTACAACAGGTACCATTTATTTATTTTCTCAAAAAAGAGCCACCAAGCTTTCCACTGATCAGGGAATAAGTTCAATTGTAACAAAAAACGGGAATCGCAGTAAGGTTGTATTGCCTGATGGATCACAAGTCTGGCTAAATGCAGGTTCAAACCTTGATTACAATAATTCAACTTTTAATAATGAGCTGCGTGAAGTTTCATTGAATGGCGAAGCATATTTTGATGTAACTAAAAACCCGGACAAACCATTTATCATCCATACAAATAAGATGGACATAAAAGTATTGGGGACTGTGTTTAATGTACGATCTTACAGTAATGAAAAAATTGCAGAGGCTTCTCTTATAAAAGGATCCATAGAAGTAACCCTTAAAGACAGGAAAGATCAAAAGATCGTTTTAAAACCAAATGAAAAAATAAGTATCGCTAACGAAGAGCCTAAGGCAGAGTCAAGGCAAAATAAGATCATCCTTCCGAAAACCAACACTACCCCCGTACCCCAAATAGTACTAAAAGAATTAAAACCAAACCCCACTTATAATATTATTGGTGAAATAGCATGGACGCAGAACAAACTATATTTTGAAGATGAAACATTTGAAAATATTGGATTGAGAATGGAGAGATGGTTTGGTAAAAAAGTGACGATCGCAAATGAATCTTTAAAAAACATTCACTACACCGGGAATTTTGAAAATGAAACTATGGAAGAAGTTTTGTCATACCTGAAAATATCCAAATCATTCAATTTTAGGCTTGGCAATGACAACGTAGTAATTTATTAATTAAAAACGGGAAATGTATGCAGCACTTCCCGTTGTAAATAGAGTCAAGATAAATACGCTTTACTGTTCGAATAAATTTATTGCTTAACCCTAAAATC
>JBIOVR010000392.1:0-8072 GCA_044867875.1 Chitinophagaceae bacterium | reverse complement strand
TTATTTTTTCCAGTTGCGATAAATTCAATCCACTATTGATAGAATTTTTTCCAATAAAAATACCCCAATTTGAAAACGGACTTATGCCTACATAATGATCAGTTTTCAAATTGGCCATCTCGTATTTACTTTTTACTTTATTAAAAAAATCGGAATACCTCTTGTCTTTAAGTGAATATCGTAAAGGTTTTGTTACTGGTTGGTGGGTAAAAGTGATTGCTTCATTATTTGATTTAATAAATGTACTGTTGCCAAAATGCTTAAGGTCGAAAGCAATTTCTGAAGATTTTGTGGAGGCACCTTCAAAATAAACCCGTACTGAAATAATGCGTATTTCTCTTACAGTATCCATGCCATAGGCATCGGTAAAAATCGAAAAGTAAAAAGCAATTGTGCCATCCGAAATATTAGCACTCTTTAACTTTTCAAAGCTGATCGGGTAATTTTTAGCAGAAATTTCAAACGGATTATCACTATTACTCTGAACTGATGGCGATACAGTTGCATTCAAATGATCAACCAGGTCCGACAGGCTTTTTTCATATGTTTCCCCCAGCGCTGCCGTTTTACCGGTAAAGAAAGTAGCGGAAAAGCTACTGTTCTCCAGCTTTATGAAATCAATAGATTTTTTGTACAGGTAAATCAGTTTTACAAAAAACGTACGCATTCTTAAATAGGTGTCAACAATAACTGTTTTTGCTGCAGCGCTCAGTTTTTTATCATTAAGTTGAAAAAGTCCGTAATTGATACTGTAAATATCAGACTCGCTTATTGCTATACTATCCGTATTGAGCATGACAGTAAGAGTAGCGCCGGTAAACTGTATTCTTTTTTGATTAGTAATATCACAAAAATCAAAATAATGAAGAACTTCTTCCTGGTATTCCTGTGCCTCACTAAATTTTCCTATGAAATCCTTCATTTGTTCAATAAACTTTTGCTTCGCCCCACTGACATCCGCATTTCCTGGTACCGGAATACTCAGCAAGTCATTACCATCCGGCTCTGACGCTTTAATTGCATCAGCAATGGCCTCAAAGTCGTCTTTGAATTCTTTACCTTTCTTTTTTATTATTTCCACCCGGTTAATAAGAGAAGTATCCTTGTCTTTATTGTCATCCTTACCTATTTCAAACATTTTTTTCCAATCGTCGGTATCAAAACCAGGTCTTACTTTTTGAATTTTCCCAAAAAAATCAGCAACCAATGCCGTAGTGTCTGTCCATATCGCAGCGGATGCACCAACTCCACCTATTGTTGCGGCTAAACCAGCGCCAATTGTTGTAAGTTTTTTTATTGTTGCTAATGTTTTTTCAAAGGTGCATTCATTTGCAGCTGACTCGACAGCTCTTTTAAATGCCCCTTCCATTAAAAGTATCCTGGTCTGCATGGCGTTGATCTCGTTCTGCCTTTTTATAATCTCTGCGTTAAGGGTGATCAATTGCTCACTTAGCTTAGCATTTTCGGATCTGAGCAAATCAACGTTTGACTGGATGGCTTGCTTTATTTTTTCTGAACTGGCAGTATCTGAAACTATTGAATAGTCATCAGCAAGCGATTTTTCCAGCAATGATTCATAATCCTTTAGTACGCCCCTGTAATTCAAAATCGTTTGATTTATAAAATCATCATCAAGCAATGTGACATAATTGCTCCCATTGGCAAAGAAATCATAGCCATGCCGGATCTGGTTTAAATAAGTCCTGCACCTGGAGAAAAAAGGCTCAAAATTCTGAGTATCCTCAAGCGAATAATAAACAGATGGACTTGATGCAAGCTGGTTATTGCCGACTTTTAAAATCGATTCAATAAAAAGTATCCAGTCAATAATTTCAAGGGCTTTATCAACCTTATTATTAATATAAAAATCTTCTGCTGCCAAAACAAGCAACCTGAAATAATGGGAAGGCAAGCCAAAAACGAATTGTTGATAGTCTTCGCCATAATAGGCAAAGGCAAATTGTTTGCCTTTGCGTTTGGTTATATTGCCACTTTCACCATTTTTACCGGGATTACCTCTTACTCCAGACAAGTCAGTACCTGTTTCTCCCACTGAGTGGAACCTATACATAGGATTTATCCATTCATAAACTTTTGCGCCGGTACCACCCGAACCTCCTTTGCCGGGGGCACCGCCATCACCGCCCTGTCCAGGTTCACCAGCCATTGAAATCATTGCAGTACCATCTTTACCAGCTTTGCTAAGCTCCTTAAAATATTCCCATGTCTCAATATTTATAATGATGTCTCCTGCAGCACTGGCATTACCTCCATTGGCCCCATCGCCACCATTTGTTGGTGGTTTTCCATCACCACCCCTGGCTCTTAATCTTGTTTTTTCAATGGGTTCCGGTATTGCAACAATAGAAAACGGATCTCCTTTTTCCTGGTATACATCTGCAGTTACCGGGATACCATTTTTATTTTGTATCGCATCACCACCTCCCTGGCCTTTTGCCCCATTGCCACCATTGGAGATAAAAGTTATTTTTCCATGAGCTTTTTCCGCATATATTCTTATGTTGCCTGCATTGCCTGCATTCAGTTTATTTGCAAATGATCCTACTTCTTTATTTATATTTTTTGCATGAGGACCGTTGGGATCTGAATCTGTGCCTGAACTCATTTTTCCTGCAATGAATTCTGAACTTTTGCCGGATACATCCAGGCTTGCATTATCACCACCATAAATATTCCTGCAGAAAATTGTAATGTCCCCACCGTGATTTTTAAAATCATTATTGATATACAAATTATAACATAAGATCACCAGGTTGATATTTTCAAGTTCATATTTTGTCCTGCTGTCAATTGTATATTCATAGCATTGAATCAACTTGTGCCCGGGGATATAATTATTTTCATACAGGCCGGTAAAATTGAAAAAATTGTTAGTCATTT
Organism: Chitinophagaceae bacterium; assembly: GCA_044867875.1. Taxonomy (GTDB): domain Bacteria; phylum Bacteroidota; class Bacteroidia; order Chitinophagales; family Chitinophagaceae; genus VBAS01. The sequence goes on along the minus strand of JBIOVR010000392.1, from coordinate 5,171 downwards.
TGGTGGTTTAAAGTCAGGTGAAATTTGGTGGTGAGGGTTTGATGAAGTTATGGAAATTCGTATTAATATATTCCTTACTCGTTGCGATAGTCCCGCAGAGGCGGCACTAACAACTAAATGGAAACAAGATTTTCAGGACGAGAATAAAGAAAATAAAACCTCATTAGATGTTGTAGCCATTATAAAGAAAATTTTTACTTTCTGATTTTGTTCAAAAGTTATGAACTGCGGAATGGTAAACTGCAAAAATGGCTTATTAATGCCTCAAACCTACAATCAATTAGTTTATGGGCAAGAAACAAAACCCCAAAAAGACAACTCCAAAAAAGAAAGGAAAGAATGATATTTCTCCAAAGGTTAAAGGTACACCTGATGAAGCATTGAAAGCATTGTTAAGTGCTTCTGTAAAGAATAGTAAAAAGAAATAATTATTTTTTTGCCTTTTTCCTTCCCCTTGTAAGAAAGGCTATTGCTAATGCGACAGTAACTGTTCCTATTATCCACGCCCCTTCATTTGCATTGGTATTTTTCATAAATAAATACCCCACGAATAAAATTGCTAAGACACCTCCGAAAGCTAAAACAGTACTTACCATATCTAATATGACAGCCCAACGAAATGCGCTTTTCTCCATTTGCCTTCTGTGATTGCCTTCCGTTTCTGCCATCGCTATTAGTCTTTCAGGAAACGATTGGTCTATTTGAGAATAACTATTCAACATTTCAGGAGGTGGATAATTGCTATGAAATATATCCGCTTTAAAGTGTGCCTGATGTTGTACGCTTACATGCGTAGGAGCTTGCCCACCTTGTTTTACTGGCTTGTGTTGGTTGCTCATTACTTTGTTGCTCTTATTATTTTTACGCCGATTACGGCTGCGGGGCATCTTATTTATATTCCTTTATGATATTCTCATATGACTTATAAAAATCAGAACGAACTCTACCCCAATCATTGTTCAAATTACTACCGGGATTAGTAGATTCAAGCCTTTTCTTGAATGTATCAATTCTTCTTTCCCTAAGTGCAAAGAAGGTTAATATCCCAATTAGGAAAGAAAATATAATGATTTCGTCATTGTTATTGTTGGGCATAGCGCAAAATTATTCAAAAAACTAATGTACAACAAATGCGCCAACCTACTAGTATCCAAATACTTTAGCATTTGTTTGCTAACTTGCTAAGGGCTTTTACTCGAAAAACATGACCGTATTTTTACTATTTATATACAAATGTCATAACTTTGAAATGACAAAGCCGTTATCCAGAGAATCAGACTGAACAAGGGCTATTTATTAAAATTCAAACTAAAGAAGAATGACAAACTTTACAGTAAGAGTGGAACTATTGGGTTATCCTGATGCACAAACTTATCTGCGTTTAGAAGCCGCAATGAAAACCATAGGTTTCACTGATGAAATTCTAGAACCAAATGGTTCTGTTTATGAATTACCTCCGGCTGAATATATCGGAGTTAATATTAACCTAACTACACTTCAAGTAGTTGAACGAGTCCGACAAACTGTTACGCCAATTTGGAAAGACCATCGTGTGTTTGTTACTCAGGCTTATGGAAGATGGGAGTACTACAATCTTAAAAAGATAAAGTAGAATACTGCACCCATTCCCTGTTGACATCTCACCACTCCATAACTTATCAGCAGATAGGTTAACTCGTTTGCCTAAAACGGCAAACCAAAATTCTTTTGCCCAACTTTTAAAACGTTTAAAGAATTGATAAACCTTTGCTATCATTTCACAATCCAATCTTACTGAATTAAGACAAAAAAGCTGTTTCCCTCACTCTTGTGCCCATAAGTTGTAAAGGCCCCAGTGGTGGGGGTAAATGTTCTTTTCTTCAACCCGATAAAGCTTAAAAAAAACTTGAGTCGTTACGATCAGTTTGTTTTTAAGTATAGCCCCGAAGGGGTTGACAAAGTATGCAGGCAGGAAATTAATAGGGATCTTTTCTTTTTTTATTCTCAAAAAACTTTATCTTAGGATAGCACAGCACCATCATTCCATCTTGTCCCTATCAATTATCTCTTGATTAGTTAGCAAATTATTTCCTGACCGGTTTTTCACAAAGCTGCCTTTTAAACTCATGATATGGTAAAAGCAATAATTGTATTGGTAATATGGATATCATTTGGACTTTATTTTGGCATTGGCGGCATTGCAAGAATAAAGCTTGATGAAACGCAACAGGAACTGGAATCGGATAAGGAACAGTTGCAAAAGGATACAGTAAATGTTCGTTATGAGGGAATTGATCTTGAAACTAAATACGAACTAAAATATTATTTGGAAGTGCGAAGTATTGAAAACTATTTTCCGTGGGCTGTTCGGCTTTCAAGCTTTGTTGCGATGCTTCTTACAGCCTTTTCTTTTAGCCTGTTAGGGGCAGTTATCGGGATCATTAAAGAAGTTGCTCTTAAAAACATTCCTGTTGCAGAAACAAAATATTGGTCACTTCCATTATTGGGACTATTGAGTGGGTTGGTCATACTTGGGTTGAGTTATTTGTTGCCAACTTTACTAATAAAGAACGGAACAGAAATTAGACCACTAACGTTGATGTTTTTATGTCTATTCGGTGGCATTTTCATTACAAGTTTCTATGAAAAATTATCTCAATACTTCAACAAACTTTTTGGAAACGTATGAAAAAAAATATACTCCTTTCAGTTATCCTGGTTTCATGGTTTGGCCTATCTGCTCAAAAAATATCTTCCTTCAGCCAAATTCCCGAATCTTTGAAAGAAATATTAATTGAACAATTGGAATCAATTAAATCGAGGGATACTACTCTTTCTATCTCCGGTAGTCGTAAAGATTTTAATGACGGTAATGAATCAGGAACTCAGACCTCATACACGTATCGTTTTAAATTGACTAACGGTAAAATAGTCGGCGAAATAGAAAGAAATATTAAAAATCTCAATAACCCTAACAATGTGATTGAAAAAAAAGACGAGTACGAAGTTGACCTTACATCGATATATTGTTGTAAGGATACTTCTCATAACCCCAAACATTCATCAAGTTCTAAATCAGAGATGCTTGAACTACAAAGAAAAAATAAGTGTTCAAAAATTGGGATATGCATTTTGTAAAAAATTCGCAGGTGCTCTTGCCGTAGTGTTCCTTCTTTCTTCAAACCGACATTAAAACGCGTTGACTGGATCCCGACCTGAAAAAGCAGATCATGATGATCTCACACTTGAACCCAATCGTAAAATTCCTAATTAATTGAATTGGAAATAATAACTACCTTCTCCGCGAATTTTCATAGGATAAAGGTTAATGGTTAAATGAGTAATCATTAAGAAAGCCCCCAGTTTCCACCGGGGGCTTCTTTCATTCTAATAACTATCTAAATGTAATTGGGGAAAGAAAAGGTAGCTGATCGTATAAAGATTTTATTTTAGATCTGCATTTGAGTAACCGTTTACAAGTATTCACTTAAAACTTTATCGTGAAAAATATACTCAGGCTTGAAGAGCTGGCAATGTTTGCCCTTTGCGTATTCGCGCTAACTTTATTTAACGCCGGATGGTGGTATTATTTATTACTGCTGTTTGGACCGGACGTTAGTATGATCGGTTATGCTGGCGGTAATAAAATAGGGGCCTTCATGTATAACCTGTTTCATCATAAAGGAATTGCTATCTTAATTTTTGTTTTAGGATTGCTTATCACCGATAGTACTCTGCAAATAGTAGGTATCCTTTTATTCGGGCACTCATCTTTAGATAGGGTGTTCGGTTACGGGTTGAAACTAAAAGAAGGATTTAAATACACTCATTTAGGTTTGCTTGATAAGAAATGACTGGATCTGGTTGCTGCAATTTATATTCTTCGCATTTGCTTGTGATCGCGTTTTATCATTCCTCTTCCGACTTTTCTTTAAACTCCAGCCGCCATTCTCTTGGTGTTTTCGTGAACTCCCTCCTGAATGCATGTATGAATCCTGCAGCGGTATCATAGCCGGCAAGTATTGCAATTTCACCGATTGATTTGTCAGTTGTCTCGAGCAAAACTTTCGCATGTTCCATTCTGCGAAACAAAAGACGATGAAAAACGCCCATACCGAAAACATGTTTGAAACCTTTCTTCAGTTTGAATTGGTTGGTTCCGGTCATCCGCGATAATTTGTCGATCGTAAAATGCTGATGTAGGTTGGAAGAGATAATAGAATCGGCCTGGTAGATAGCGGCAATATCCCTGTCTTCCAATTCACCGGGAATTGGCTGGTTATGTTGGGTAAGGTGAAAAAATAGTAATTCCCGTATACAGTTTTGATAATAAAAGTCACGCAGGTTTTCTCCGTAAGGATTGCGAAGCATTTCATGTATCAGGTAATTCATCTTATCTGGCATCCTGGTGGGAGAGCAGGGAAGAAGTTTCAACCCAAGATGTTCAAGCATTTCTGTTGAAAAGTATGTGACAAAAATGCTGCAGGAATTATCTTTCTTAAAGAGTGAATTAAAAAGAGGAATGTCCGTCAGGTGATACTGGCCGGCTTTTAACTTTATTTTCTTGTCATCCCTGGTGAAATTTATTTCGCCGCTGAGCAATGCTTCAAAGCGAAGCCCCGGTCTTTCATGGGCAAAAAATTTCACCTGCCTGAATAATTCAAATACTCTTTGGCCAAACACAAACAAAGGATTTTCCACTTCCTGTATCGTGATAAGTCCGATCTCTGAATTGCTTCCAAAAACGTTGGCTCCGGGTAGCCATGTACCGCGGTATTTTTTCTTATCAATTTCCTGGAACACGACGCTTGTTCCATCTGCTAAAAAATATTGAACTGTCATAAGCTTTCTCGGTTGGTTAATTTTTAAGTCATGGGAATTTACATATTAAATTATAAATTTTGGAAACAAAGGACCAGTATGTATTAGTGTCTTAAGTTTATTGTTCCGCTTTTAAAAAATTATACTGGTTGCGATATTCATTATGTTGTTTCACCACGAAAATTTCTGTATAGTGATCAATCACTTTAGTTTTCGATGAAAGTGCAATGGATGAAATTAAATTCGAGATAATTTTTTTGCGTGTTAACTTGATCTTGGTAAAAGGAAGGAAGATCATTCTTCCTTTTCTTCGAACGCCTTTACAATTTTATAAATTTCCGGTTTGACCAGGCGGTAACCATAATCATAAC